>JBFGYN010000082.1:0-11870 GCA_041587415.1 Candidatus Competibacterales bacterium
ATGGCCAAAATTTTGGGAGACACAAGCAATGCCCGAGCACAAAATCAAACTGAGTTGGCATCGGACAGGCAGTGAGTTCGCGCCCCTGAGCTACAACCGCAATCACGTCATTGGATTCAAGGGTGGCCAGCGAGTTTTGTTCTCGGCCGCACCCGAAAATGGCGGCGACCCGGCGTGGGCGGATCCGGAAGAAGCCCTGGTGGCGTCGGTGTCCAGCTGCCACATGCTCGCCTTCCTTGCGGCAGCGGCGGGCGAAGGGTTCACAGTCGACGACTACCACGATAAAGCGCTGGGTGTCATTGGAAACGACGATCGAGGCCGCGTCACCGTAACGGAGATATTGCTCCGCCCCACGGTTCATTTCGGCGGCACCACAACACCGAATGCGGCTCAGATCGCCAAGCTGCACGAGCTGGCCAGGCAACGTTCCATTATCGGCAATTCGATCGTCGCACGGGTGAAGATTGACGATCAATCTGCGGTATCCGCGGCGGCGTAGTGCTCGTGTCCCGTCCTATCCCATAAGTTGATTGATTTTCAGCGGTGCGAGAGGCTAGGCGCCGCGGACGCGAGCCCACCCAACAGCGTCGATGGTCACTTCCCGCCCCGCCCGAAAGGCGTGCCCCGCGTCCGCCACTGGGGCGTAGCAGGTGATCGACGGAGCTTGGCTTTGCTGCCGCAACCGCGCCTTGCATTGGCCGGTGTGTAGCGCTCGCAAACCGAACGAACTCCTGGGACGGGACACGAGCCCAAACGTTGCACCAGGATGCTCTGACTTGGGCGATTACGTTCAGTAAAACAATTAGTTGTCATTATTTTTGCCCGTCACACTCTGTCACAGTGGACGCTATCCGGTGTTTCGCGCATTGTGGCCGCCCATCTCGTGCGATCACACAAGCCGCGCTGATCGGCCCTCCGCGTAATTCCCGGATCCCGAAGCAACGTCCGGGCTGGGTTGCAGTAATGTGTTAGTCATCCCAATATGGCAAAAGCGTGTCCAATCGAGGCGCTGCCATGAAAATTTTCGGTTTTTCCGCAACCCGCTCGGCACGCGCCGTGTGGGCGGCGGAGGAGGTCGGCGCTGACTACGAGTATGCCAGCGTCGACTTGCTGCGAGGTGAGGGGCGGCGAGCGCCCTACGTGGAATTGAATCCGGGCGGTAAGGTACCGACGCTGGTGGACGGGAATCTCGTTCTCACCGAATCCGCCGCAATAGTGACTTACTTGGGGGATCGATACCCGAAAGCCGGGCTGACACCGCCATGCGGATCGGCTGCCCGCGCCCAATACGATCGCTGGTGCTATTTCGTGATCGGGGAGTTGGAGCAGCCGCTTTGGACAATCACCAAGCACAAATACGCCATCCCCGAGAAATGGCGAGTCCCGCAGATCGTCGACACCGCACTGTGGGAATTTTCCTCGAGCCTCGCAGTGCTGGCGCAAGGTCTTGGCGCGTCTTTGTACATCTTGGGGGAGCGCTTCAGCGGAGCCGATGTCCTGATGGGGCATACGCTTGCTTGGGCGCGAAACCTCACCATTCCGATTGGGCATGATTCCTTACGCGCCTACTGCGAGCGCGTTCTGGCACGCCCAGCGTTCGCGAGGGCGCAGCGGCGGGAAAGTGCACGATGAAGTTCTACGATTGTGCAGCGGCTCCAAGTCCCCGCCGGGTTCGCATTTTCCTCGCCGAGAAAGGCATTGACATTCCGATGGTGCAGGTCGATCTGCGCAACGGAGAACAGCTGGGGAGTGCATTCCGAAAAATCAATCCATGGGGCACCGTGCCCGTGTTGGTGTTGGACGACGGCAGCGCAATCAGTGAGGCTATTGCGGTCTGTCGCTACCTGGAAGCGGCGTTTCCCGATCCCTCATTGATGGGCCGCACACCGTTGGAACAAGGCACGATCGCCATGTGGGAGCACCGATGCGAGCACGATGGCATGTTCGCCGCGCAAGAAGCGTTCAGGAACCGCGCATCCGGGTTCAAGGATCGAGCGGTCACCGGTCTCGAAGGATATTCGCAAATCCCTGAACTTGCCGAGCGCGGCCAAACCAGGGTCGAACGCTTTTTTCAAGCGCTCGACCAACGCCTCGCCGACAGCGAATATCTGGCTGGCCCCTGCTACAGCGTTGCCGATATTACGGCCATGGTAGCCGTTGAATTCGCGAGCAGAATCAGAATCGAGCTGCCGAAGGAATGCGCACATGTGTGGCGCTGGTACGCCACGGTCGCCAGCCGCCCGAGCGCGACCGCCTAGCCCGCCCAGCTTGGACGGTCCCTGGTGCAACGTCCGGGGGAGGCATCATGTTGCTCACTCTTCCAGGTAGGTATATCCGGACAAGCCCGCCTCGAGTTCGGCAAGGAACGCCCGGCGGCGCTCCGGCTGAAGATCCGCGGCCGAGATCTTCGCACGGAACGACTGAACGAGTTCCTCTGGCTCGAAGTTGACGTAGCGAAGCATGCTGGAAACGGATTCGCCCATGACGGGTTCGTGAATTTTGTACCCGCCGGGTGCGAGCGAGACGTTGACGGAATGGGTGTCGCCAAACAAATTGTGCATGTCTCCAAGAATCTCCTGGTATGCACCGACTAGAAAGAAGCCGATCAGGTATTGCTCGTCCGGCCGCATCGAGTGAAGCGGGAGAGTGGATTCCACGCCCTCGCTGTCCACGTACTGAAGAATACAGCCATCGGAATCACACGTGAGATCCTGCAAAATTGCGCGCCGATTGGGTATTGCGTCCAACCGGTGCAGCGGCACGATGGGAAAAATCTGGTCGATGGCCCAGACGTCCGGCAACGACTGAAACAGGGAGAAATTACAGAAATACTTGTCGGCGAGTTTATCGTTCAGCTCGTCGAGCAGTGCGCGGTGGCTGCGGCTTCCGCTGCGTAGGCGAGGGCGGATTCGTCCACAAACGGCGAAATAGAGCTGCTCAGCCTGGGCGCGCTGATCCAAGCCGAAGTGACCGTGGCTAAACATGGCTTGCGCCTCGGTCCGCCAGTAGGCCGCATCGTGATAGGACTCCACCGGCGGACGTGTTTTTACATTCTGATAGACATCCCAGAGGTTCCTCAGAATGACCGGCGCATTGTCATGCGGTTCAGCTGGCCGCGCCTCGATGGGTGCCGGCTCATGGTCGATCACGTCCGTGACCAGCACCGCGTGATGGGCGGTCAAGGCGCGACCCGATTCGGTGTAAATGTCCGGGTGAGGCAGGTCGGTCTCCGCGCACACCTCCTCGAGTGCACGAACAACGTTGCGGGCATACTCTCGAATTGAGTAGTTGATGGAACAGAAACTCCGGGAGCCAGCGCCCTCGTAGTCGACCCCCAGACCACCGCCCACATCGACCACCCGGATTGGTGCGCCAAGCCCACGTAGCTCGGCATAATAACGGGCAGCTTCCCGCATCCCGCCTTGAATATCGCGGATGTTGGCGATTTGCGATCCCATGTGGCAGTGGAGCAGCGACAAGCATTGCAGCATGCCTTGTCGATGCAGCCGCTCGACGGCAGCCGATACTTGCGCCGCGGATAATCCGAATTTTGATTTTTCCCCACCTGTGTTCTGCCACTTTCCCGCACCCATTGACGCGAGCCGGATGCGCATGCCCAGCTGAGGTTCTATTTCCAGGCGTGTCGACTCCTCGATGATCAAATCCAGCTCGCTGAGCTTCTCGACGACGATGTGGACGTCCAGACCGAGTCGCTGGCCAATGAGCGCAAGCCGGAGGTATTCGCGATCCTTGTACCCGTTGCACACGACTACGCTGCCGCGCTGGGCGTCGGACAGACCCATGACAGCGAGCAATTCCGGTTTGCTGCCGGCCTCCAGCCCCACCCGCTCACCGCCATGGGCGAGAATTTCCCGCACGACGCTGCGCTGCTGGTTCACCTTGATCGGGTAGACGCCCGTGAACCGGCCCTGATACGCCTGCTCTTGAATCTCGAGTTCGAACGCCCCACACAAAGCGTCGACTCGATCGTGCAGGATGTCGTTGAATCGAATCAGGACGGGCAGGGACAGGCCCCTTCGCTGCAGCTCTCGTGCAAGCTCATAGAGATCGATGGCCGAGCCAGCCTCGCACGTAGGGCGGACTTGCAAATGTCCGTCGGAAGCAATGTCCACATACCCCTCTCCCCACCGCGGCATGTTGTAGAGGTTGCGCGCGTCACCGATACTCCAGTTCCCCATGCTAGGCTCTCCTGACCCGCCTTCGACAGGCTGGCAATGGTACTCACGAAACCACTGAGAAAATTCATCCTGGCGTTCAGAGCGGGCAAGAAGTCGAAAAAGCGGGATTCTCACTTCCCTTCCGGAATCAGCACGCCGATATGTCGACTCCGGCGCCAAGCACATGCGTCACCCAGGAGAAAAACATGAGCCTCGACAGAGAGACCTGGTTCACCGAGCAATGCGATGAAGGCGGCACGGCCTTTTCGCTGAAGATCAAGCGCCGGCTCCACTCGGAGCAAAGCAAGTATCAAAAGATCGAAGTATACGATACCGAACGCTTCGGAAAGCTACTGGTGATCGACGACTTCGTCATGCTGTCCAGCCGGGACAATTTCGTCTATCACGAAATGATCGCCCATCCGGCCTTGTTCACCCACCCAAGCCCTCGCAACGTGCTGGTCGTAGGGGGGGGCGACTGCGGAACGCTGCGTGAAGTATTGCGCCACGATACCGTGACGCGAGCAGTCCTCGTCGACATCGACGAGCGGGTGACTCGTGTGTCCGAGCAATATTTTCCAGAACTCTGCGAGTCAAATCATGACCCGCGGGCCGAACTGCTGTTCGACGACGGAATTCGTTTCGTCAGACAATCCGGTGCGAAAAGCTTCGATGTCATCATCGTCGACAGCACCGACCCCGTTGGGCCGGGTGAAGTGCTTTTCACCGAGGAGTTCTACAGCAATTGTCACCGCATCCTAGGCGACCATGGACTGCTGGTTCAACAAAGTGAGTCGCCGCTCTATCACCTGGAGAGCATCATCAAACCAATGTATCGGCACATGCGCGCGGCGGGATTCCACGACGTTCGCAGCCTGCAATTCCCTCAACCTGTCTACCCGAGCGGGTGGTGGACCTGCACCATGGCGTGCCGCGACCGGACGATCTCGGGATTTCGGGAAGCCTCGGCGGCGGCAAAACGCTTCGAGACGGTCTACTACAATGCCGCGGTGCACTCGGCAGCGATGGCAATGCCCGAATTCGTCCACAAGGCTCTGGTGAACGCGTAGCGCGGGCGTCTGACCCAGAAGTTGCGCCGCAATCCAAAATTTCCAGGCCAGCCCCACCAAGTTTACAACCTCACGACAAGCGATCGAGGCGCAGGCGCTCGCGCCGGTCGAAAAGCCTTCGTGCGCCGAGCCAAACGGCCGAAAAGGTACCGAACCCGACACCAGCGGTAATCAAGAACATTATCAGTATCTGATACTTGACCGCTTCAACTGGCGGCGTTCCAGCGAGTATCTGCCCCGTCATCATTCCTGGGAGACTCACGACACCGGCTGCGGCCATGGCGTTGATCGCAGGGATCAAGCCAGAGCGTATGGCGGCGCGGCGCACGTCCCCAATCGCCTCCGATGCCGTCTCTCCCAGACACAATCTCGCCTCGATGGTCTCTCGCTGGGCGTGGGCATCGGTCGTGAGACGGTCGAGCCCGATTGCGACCCCGTTCATCGTGTTGCCGAGCAACATGCCGAGCAGCGGGATGGCGTATCGCACATCGTACCAAGGTTCTGGCCGGACAATCGCTGCGAGCGCGATTAGGGCAACCGTGAACGAGGAAAGAAACATTGCGATTCCGCCCAAGGCGAATCGCCAGTGACCAAGAAATGGCCGCGATTGCCTGGCGGTGACTTCCCGCACCGCGACGCCCAGCATGATGGTGGCAACCAACCCAATCCATGCTGCATTTTCCGAGCGAAAGAGGAATTCCAAGACAAGGCCGACGAGCAGAAGTTGGAGTACCGTCCGGACGCCGGCAATGACCAGCTGAGCCGTCAGTCCGAGTCTTAGGGGCAAGCCCAACAAAGCGACAACCACGACCAGCGCGGCGGCCAGCCCTAGTTGGATTGGATCCAATTCAATGAGATTCACGGCGGCGCCTCCTCCAATGCACCGCCGGACAACCGATAGCCTCGATCGGCGATGCGCCTGCGCTGGGCGGCGTCGTGACTCACCCAGAGCAGTCCGGCGCTCCGGCGACGTGTGTAGCGTAGCAGCACGGATTCAACCTTGATGGTCGAGACGGGATCCAGATTGGCTGTCGGCTCGTCCAGCAGCAGGATACGGGGCAAGTTCGCGAGCAGCCGAATGAGGGCCAACCGTTGACGCTCGCCGCTGGACAGTCGAGCAACGGGTCGCTGCAGGTGCTCACACGTCAGCCCGAGTTGACCCAACGTGTCGCTGGACACCGCAGAGGTGGCGAAGTGCTCGCCTGACGTCTCGTACCACCACCGACTTTCGGCGGGGAGATACCCAATGCTGCGCCGCCATTGCGACGGCGACACGGCTTGCATCGGGACGCCGGCAAGCGAAACCGCTCCCTGATGGGGTTCGAGGTCGGCCAACGACCGGAGCAGCCTGGTCTTGCCGCTGCCCGAAGGACCCCATATAGCCACGATCTCACCGGCCGACACGTGCAAGGACCAGGGCCCGAGACCGCCAATGCGCAGCGTGTCCGCATTCAGCAGCATAGGACTGTTCAGGGGAGAATCCGCGTCTCAGGATGCCACGATCATTTCACAACCGAGTGCACTGGGCAGTTGGGCGGCGCGCCAGCCGAATTCACGGCGCAAGTGCGGGCCGTTCTGTAAGCTTGGGGAAATCATTGATTGCCCCGCGATGATGGCACGCTGGGCTCGGTTGGGCAGCGCGCGTCAGGTGTGGCGGGCAAGAGAAAGCCGCCGCCCGATCTGATGAAGACCGCAGTCACGGGGATCGCGCATCGCGCATCGGGATCCCGGATGAGAGCAGGGGCGCAGTGATTCCGAGTGCGGGTTCGAACGGGAAATCGCAGCCGGAGCCCTGGTCTGCGGGAAAACGCGTTCGCCGGCACAGCGTTCTCAGGGAAATCCGCATAACGTAAGGCCGTTGTCTTCGACAATGTGTTCAGCGGCTGGGGTGGAGTCGATACGGGCTAGAGCGCTTCGACGCCGGACTCCCCAGTGCGAATTCGAATGGCCTGACCCAGGTCCGTGACGAAGATCTTGCCGTCCCCGATTTTCCCTGTCGCTGCAGCTGTCTGAATGGCCTCGACCACCTGGTCGACGAGCGCGTCATCGACACCAATCTCGAGCTTGACCTTGGGCAGAAAATCCACCACGTACTCGGCCCCACGATACAGTTCCGTGTGCCCCTTTTGCCTTCCAAAGCCCTTTACTTCCGTCACGGTGATCCCCTGAACACCGATATCGGACAATGCCTCGCGCACATCGTCCAACTTAAAGGGTTTGATGATGGCGGTTATTAGCTTCATGAAAACATACCTCCGAAACGGGAAACCGGCGTGCGGACTCGCGCAACTATAACCCATGCAGGTCAGGGCCGAGCAACCACCCCCGTGTTTGGGGAGCATGCTGGTCAGAGTGCACGGCGCTCTCAGAACTTGGATCGGAGCTGCTACTCGTGAGGCTCCCATCCGAACTCTTCAACGATGCGGAAAAGGCCGTTGTCAGACACGATGCCAACGGGGTTGCCCGCTTCGTTCGTTACGACCACGCGGCGGATCCCGTGCTCGAGAATCAGAGATGCAATCTGGCTGAGCGGGGTGTCCCCTGGCACGGTGATCAATGGGCGCGTGGCAATGTCGTCCACCTTTACCATCCCGGGCGACTTGTTCGCGCCGATGATTTTCTTGACCACATCGCGCTGGGTCATGATACCCCAGTGCCCGGCCGAATCGGGTTCCACCATGATGGAACTCACCGCATCGGTGCGCATCTTGTGCATAGCGGCTTCCACCGTCGCGTCGCCTGAGATTGACTCACCGATGCTGGTCATGATCCCGGATGCTGTCGTGGGCTGGCGGCCGGATTCCTTCATGGCCTCAACGGGATTCGCGACGCGTTTGGCCTCTAATACGGCATGCTGTTCCGCAAGTGCCGCGCGCCTTGCCTCGGCCGCCTGCGCCAGATCGTCGGCGCTACCGGTGATTTTGGCAATCAGCGCATCGGCGAAACCGCTCGTGGACACCTCCGTGGCACCTTCCATCTGGCGGGCGAAATCGTAGGTGACGACCTTGTCGGCGATGACCTGTGGAAATGCGCCGTCTATCAGATCGGCAGCCTCGTTCCAGCCCATGTACTCCAACATCATTACGCCGGAGAACAGGAGCGAGGACGGGTTCACCTTGTTCAGATTGGAGTACTTGGGGGCAGTGCCGTGGGTGGCCTCGAATACGGCAACGTGGTCGGCGATGTTGGCGCCCGGGGCGATACCGACGCCACCGACCTCCGCAGCCGCGGCGTCGGACAGGTAGTCGCCATTCAAATTCATGGTTGCCAGCACGTCGAATTCGGCGGGACGCAGCTGCAGTAGCTGAAAGATGATATCGGCGATGCGATCCTTGATGACGATTTTGCCCTCCGGCTGTTTGCCGCCGTAGACGTCGTAGAGTTCTTCCTCGGTGATGGTGGACTGAGAGAACTCGTCCTTGGCCACTTCGTACCCCCAATTGCGAAATGCGCCTTCGGTGAACTTCATTATGTTGCCCTTGTGGACAAGCGTTACACTTTTCTTTTTTTGATCAATCGCGTACTGGATGGCCTTGCGCACGAGCCGCTTCGTTGCATAGGGACTGATTGGCTTGATACCCAGCCCCGAATCCTCGAAAAATTCGCAACCCAATTCCTCGCGCAGAAATTTTGCCAGCTTGACGTTCTCCTCCGTCCCGCTCTTGAATTCGATCCCGCTGTAGACGTCCTCGGAATTCTCTCGAAAGATCACCACGTCAACATCTTCCGGGTGGCGCATGGGCGAAGGTACGCCGGTGTAGTAGCGAACCGGACGCACGCAGGCGTAGAGGTCGAGATCCTGGCGCAATGCGACGTTCAACGACCGGAACCCCCCGCCGACCGGGGTCGTCAGCGGCCCCTTGATGGCAACAACCAGTTCCTCGATCGCATCGAGGCTTTCTTTCGGAAAATAGTCCCCGTCGTAAAGATGGCCAGCCTTTTCACCGAGGTACAACTCGCACCAGTGAATCTTTCGCGTGCCCCCGTAGGCTTTCTCGACCGCAGCGTCCCAGACCCGGAGACAAGCCCGGGTGATGTCCGGACCAATGCCATCTCCCTCTACGTATCCGATAATGGGATTGTCCGGCACCTGAATCTTGCCGCCGCTTATCCGGATTTTTTCCCCGCCCTCCGGTAGCTTGATATGCCGGTATGCCATGGAGCCTCCTCAGTGGTTTCGAGACACGCAGAACCATAACGCAGATCGGTCAATAGAGCGCATTTGTGCGCCGCGTTTCCGCTGGAAACAAGACCTGATGCCGCAGCCAGCGACGAATATAGCACCCTTGTGCCGAATTGCCGCGCGAGTGATTCATCGTGTTGATTCGCAGTCTTTTTATTTGGGCTGCAAGGAGCGATGTTCCGACTAACGAAGGCGAACCTCGAGTCCCTTCTGCGACCCACCGACAGGCACGAGGCGCAGGTTGGATGCTTAGCCCATACAACCCACTGCTCCGGCAAGTCGCCGTCCGGCGACAAGTAATCACGATGATTTTCCTCCATTTTTCGATCGCCCCCTAGCCGGGCGTCGCCCACAGACGACGGGGATCCGCGGCAGGTCAGCGAGGCCGGCGCGAATCCCATGGAATAACTGGTACAGGATGCTGATATTCCGATATTTCTGGAAGTTGGCACGTTGATTCCCTGTGAATTGAACTGGCCACTGCCGAGGGAAGATAGCGAAGCCCTGGGAAGCCGATACGCATCCATCTCGGCGGGACTGCTGACTCTGACACGATGAGTGATCGAGCGGCGTGCCGAGTGAATCGGGCGCTGGCCGAATTCGGCATTGAGTGAATCGGGCACTGGCTGAAACGGGCATTCAATGGGACGTGTCGTCACCCAGTCCGGCTCGGCTCCTCGTGCGATGCCCGCTCGAACGAGTTTCCTCTCCTTGGCCCGCAAGTGGTCACGCCGGTCCGCGCGAATGCCGGGCCGGTTTTTCTTTGTGAATTCTACCGTTGGGCGACTGATCGACCCTATGCTATGCTCGCGATCATCCCAAATGAACCCGTCGACGTGCCGCCAACCGCGGCCAATGTTGGCCGCTCGCTCGAGGTGGACGGGGCCGCTCGGATCCGCAAAAAGATCGTGACCCGCTATCGTCCCACCTCGGTATTGCAGCTGCTGCTGATTGGCTTCGCACTCGTGGCGCTGCCGCTCGGTGCCGGATTGATTGTCGCGTTCGTGTCCGTGGATCTCCTGAGCAAGGAAAGCGAGCAAGCGGTACTGAATGCCGCGAAAGCGGTCAAGGCAGGGGAAAAGCTTTCCGATCAAATTACACAGATGGAGCGGAACGTCCGTCAGTATCTGGTACTCGGCGACCAAGCCATCTACGGGCTGGCCGTCGAGCAACGGGAACCACTTCGCGAGGCCACGGGGGATTTGCTGACCCTGGACCTGACCGACGAGCTTCGAGACAGGATCACGCGGCTGCTCGCCATCGAGTCGTCGGTGTTCGAAGTTCTCGATCAAGCAGCCCACGACTCGGAACCGTCGAAAGCGTCAGCCGAGGCATTCGGAGAGATGACGTCGCTCGCACGGGGACTGTCGTCACACATTACCTGGCTCATTGCGCGCTACACCGAAGACTTGAGGGATCACGCTACCCGCCTTCAAAACATGGTTGCGTGGTTGGCCACGCTCATGGTTCTGGCAGCGTTCGGGCTGGCTGCCTGGGTCGCTGTGCTGCTCGCAAAACCCATTCGGCAGGTAGAGGATGCGATTCGACGACTTGGCGAGGGCAAATTCGAGGGTCGTATACAGGTGCACGGACCGAGGGATCTGGAGGACCTGGGCGATCGATTGGATTGGCTTCGAAAACGACTATTGGAACTGGAAGAGCAGAAAGCCAATTTTCTCAGGCACGTGAGCCACGAATTGAAAACGCCACTGACTGCGATTCGCGAAGGCAGTGAACTGCTTCGAGATCAGGTGCCGGGCCCGATGAATGCCGAGCAAGCCGAGGTTGCAGGTATCTTGCGAGAAAACAGCATCCGGCTCCAGCGATTGATCGAGGATCTTCTCTCCTACAGCATGTCGCCGCCGGCAGTCTCGACATTGACGGCGGTGCCCGTGGACCTGGAGCAGGTTGCCCGCCGTGTCGTCTCGGACCACGAACTCGCGATACGGACGAAGGACTTGGACGTCACCCTCAATCTGTCGCCCGTGTGCTTGCACGGGGAAGCGGAGAAGCTGCGGGCGATCGTGGACAATCTCTTGTCGAATGCAATCAAGTATTCACCCAAGCGTGGCAGGGTGTCGATCGAAATTCGCGCGGATCATGAAGACGCCGTGATCGAGGTGGCGGATCAGGGGCCAGGTGTCTCGTCAGCGGAACGTGACAAGGTTTTCCAACCTTTCTACCAGGGACAAGCGCGCTATCGTAGCCACGTCAAGGGCACTGGACTGGGGCTGGCCATTGCGCGTGACAACGTGCAGGCGCACGGTGGGGTGATTCAAATTCTTGACTCGCAGAGAGGCGCCCGATTTCAGGTCCGGCTGCCACTTCGAGACGGGATGCTCGCCGAATGCCCGGGCGAGCAGTAGTCTTGCGGCGCGTGCTGGTTGTTGGCCTGAGCGCGCTGCTCGCGAGTTGCGCTGCTCCGTATCGCGATTCTGG
>JBFGYN010000083.1:0-11869 GCA_041587415.1 Candidatus Competibacterales bacterium
ATTTCCATGGCGGGGCTCATCGCCTACCTGGGCTACGGCGGCTCCGTATTTCTAATGGGCTGGACCGGCGGCTATGTGCTGCTCGCCATGTTACTCGCGCCCTACCTGCGCAAATTCGGCAAGTTCACGGTGCCGGAGTTTATCGGCGATCGTTACTATTCCAATACCGCGCGCATCGTGGCGGTCGTCTGCCTGATTCTGGCCTCCATTACCTACGTGATCGGCCAAATGAAGGGTGTCGGCGTCGCATTCTCGCGTTTTCTCGAGGTTGAGTACGATACCGGACTCTACATCGGCATGGCCATCGTGCTCGTTTACGCGACGATGGGTGGCATGAAAGGCATCACCTATACCCAGATCGCCCAGTATTGTGTGCTCATTTTTGCGTACACGGTGCCGGCCGTTTTCATATCGCTCAAGCTCACGGGCAATCCCCTACCCCAGCTCGGTCTCGGCGGCACCATGGCCGACGGATCCGGTTTGACTCTGCTGGACAAGCTCGATCAGATCGTGACGGAACTCGGCTTCCCCGAATACTCGACACAAGACTTGGGCGGCGCGTTTCACATGCTCATGTACACGCTTTCGCTCATGATCGGCACCGCTGGCTTACCCCACGTCATCGTGCGGTTTTTCACGGTACCCACGGTAAAAGACGCCCGTTCTTCTGCAGGCTGGGCGCTGGTGTTCATCGCCCTTCTCTACACGGTGGCCCCGGCCGTTGGCGCCATGGCCAGGCTTAATCTGACCCAGACAATCCAAACCGGCGAAGTCGGCAGCGCAGAGGGCAACGTCGAGATCGCAAATCTGCCCCAATGGATGTTGAATTGGCAGCGAACGGGCCTTCTGGATTGGGAAGACAAGAACGGCGACGGCCGGCTGCAGTACTACAACGACGAGAACGCGGAATTTGCCGCAAAGGCCGAACAGGAGTGGGGCTGGAAAGGCAACGAGCTGACCAAGGTCGACCGCGACATCATCGTTCTGGCGAATCCGGAAATTGCCGAGTTGCCCAATTGGGTCATCGCCCTGGTCGCCGCTGGCGGACTGGCGGCGGCACTGTCCACGGCGGCTGGTCTGTTGCTCGCCATCTCGTCGGCGATTTCCCACGACCTGCTCAAGGGCGTCTTCATGCCGAGCATTTCGGAAAAGGCGGAACTCAATGCCGGGCGGGGTGCGATGATAGGCGCCGTTCTGCTGGCCGGATATCTGGGGTTGAATCCGCCCGGATTCGCGGCCGGTACCGTGGCCATTGCCTTCGGTCTGGCGGCATCGTCAATTTTTCCGGTGCTCATGATGGGCATCTTCTCGAAGAGAATGAACTCCACTGGCGCCATTGCGGGCATGTTGGCCGGTATCACCGTCACCATGCTGTACGTGTTTCAGCACCAGGGAATCTTCTTCATTCCCGGCACGTCCTTCCTGGGTGACTTGGGGCCGAACTGGTTCCTGGGCCTGTCACCCAACGCCTTTGGTTCGGTGGGTGCTTTGGTGAACTTCGCGGTGGCGTTCGCGGTCGCTAGTGTGACGGCGGCACCGCCGGAGCACATCCAGCACCTGGTGGAGGACATTCGTATTCCCAGGGGCTCAGGAGCGGCAACCGGCCACTAAATGTCGATCACATGACCGACGTCAAGGAAACCCCGCCCCGTGCGGGGTTTCCTCTATCTGGACTATGATTTCGGCGGCACCGGAAATTTCGGTGCTGCAAGAGTACCGAGCAGCCAATCGACGGATCGTCCAGTGACCACCCCAAGCGAATTTCTCTCTGCCAACCATCCGTTCGACGTGCTTCCCAGCCCAGTTCTAGACGAACTTGCTACCGAGCTAACGACGGAGGCTTTTCGCGCGGGCGACAAGTTGATCGAAATGGGCGCACGCAATGAGCATCTTTTTATCGTCCAAAGTGGCGCCGTGGAAGTGCTCGACCCGGAAGGGAGGCTGTTGGCCCAGATGGGTGAAGGCGACATTTTTGGTCAACGTTCGTTGATGGCGGGCGGGGTTGCTAGCAACGTGGTGAGGGGCATCGAGGAGGGCACGGTCTTCAAGCTCACAGCTGAGCGATTCCGTGCACTGTCTCGGGACTACCCACGGTTTCGCCATTTTTTCGATCCAATCGGTGCCCAGAGACTCCGCGGCGCCGTACAGATACTCGAGCACGAGGGAACGCAGAGCGTGGGGTTGTTGACCACGCCGTTGCGCGAGTTTGTTTCGAGGGAACCCGTCTGCGTGCCGCCGGGGACAACGATTCGTGAAGCTGCCCAGGTCATGGACGAGGCCGGCGTATCGTCGCTTTTGATCGTGGAGGACGACGAGCTCCGGGGCATCATTACCGATCGGGATCTGCGCAGTCGTGTCCTCGCTGCCGGTCTGAGCCACGACCGAGTAGTTGATGAGATCATGTCTCAGCATCCCGTTGCGCTCGATTCCGGCAGCTATGCCCACGAGGCCCTGCTCTCCATGAGTCGAAGCGGGATCAAGCACCTGCCGGTGGTCGACGGCCGCCGAGTCATTGGGATGGTGACGGCAACAGACCTGATGCGGCGCCAAAGTTCGTCTGCCGCCTACATTGTCAGAGAGATTGACCGTTGTACCGACGTCGCAAGTCTGGTGGCGGTCAGCCGGCAACTGCCATCGCTTCTGGTCAACCTGGATTCTGCCAACGCAACTGCGCACAGCATCGGCCAGCTTGTCACGTCGATGGGAGAGGCCATCACCATTCGTCTTCTCCAGCTCGCCGAGGGCGACCTCGGGCCGGCACCCGTTCCATACGCATGGCTGGCCGCGGGTTCACAGGCGCGGCGCGAGCAAACGGCACACAGCGATCAAGACAATTGCCTGCTCCTGCCCGACGAATACGACGAATCGGCCCATGGCGCTTATTTCGAGCAACTGACCCGATTCGTCTGCGACGGGCTCGACGCAAGCGGCTACATTTATTGTCCTGGTGAAATCATGGCGATGACGCCCAGGTGGCGACAGCCGCTTTCCGTTTGGAAACGTTACTTTTCAACCTGGATTAATGAACCCGACCCGCGCGCGTTGGTCAATGCCACCGTATTCTTCGACATGCGCTGCCTGCACGGGGACAGTGAACTCTTCCAGACATTGCGAACCCACTATCTGGAGATGGCTAAATCGAACAGGATATTCATTGCATTTCTGGCTGCCAACGCGCTTCAGTTTCAACCGCCTCTGGGATTCTTCCGCAATTTCGTCTTGGTCAAGGACGGTGAACATGGTCGCACACTGGACCTGAAACACCGGGGGGTGGTGCCCATCATCGACCTGGCCCGCGTGTACGCCCTGTCACACGGAATTTCCCGAGTGAATACCCGTGACCGGCTCGAGGAAGCCGCCGAGACGGGGGCGCTGAGCAAGACGGGAGCAGCGGATTTGCGCGACGCCCTGGAATTCATCAGCGCGGTACGCCTGCACCATCAGGCGCGCCAGATTCGAAACGGCGACAAGCCCGACAACTATCTGGCCCCAAAGGATTTGTCGCACTTTGAGCGCAACCATTTGAAAGACGCCTTTACCGTCGTCGCCACGATGCAGTCGGCCATGGGTCAACGCTATCAGGCTGGCCGATTGGGCTGAATTTCGACGACGGGCGTGAATATTTTTCGAAGCGGCAAATCCCACTTCCAATGTGGGCCCCGAGGGGAGTCACATCATGCGGCAACGCTGGAAAATATGGGTACTGGTGCACATTGCCGTCGTCACCGGTCTCTTGTGGGGAAGCGTGTTCCTAACCCTCGATCTGGCGCACCCGCTGGCGGCGGACCTGCGCGGACCGTTGATGGCGTACGCATTTTTCGCGAGCGTCGCCTACATCATCCTGAGCGTGCTGCATCGCATCGACCTGGGCAAGCGGTTGCTCACACCCATTTCGGCACTCACTCGCGACATCCGAACGCTGCTCGACGCAAAACAGATCGATCGGGCCCTGCGGGAAATCGACAACCACGGTCTGGGCCAGCTTCCGGATGCGGTGGGACACTTGGTGGATGCACTGCGCGGCGCGCGGCGCGAGGTGGTCCGCGCCATGGCTACGGCAACTGCCCGTGTCGAACAGGAAAAAGGTTGGCTGGAGGTCATCCTCCTCGAGCTGGTGCGGGAAGGCGTGGTGCTGTGCAGCGCCGAGCACCGCATACTGTTGTACAACCGGCCTGTGACACAGCTGTTCCGTGACAGCCACGTGCTGGGGCTTGGACGCTCTCTATTCGGGCTGGTCGCGGAAGCACCCGTCAGGCACGCGCTGGAACGCCTCGAGCATCGGCTACAGAGCGGCTCGCGGGATCTCAACACACGTTTCGTGTGCGCGACCCAGGATTCTCGGACCATGCTCCAGGCACGTGCCGCGCTGATCATCGAGCCGGGCGGCAAGGCCAGTGGATACGTGCTGACTCTGGAAGACATCAGCGATGAATTGGAGGAACTGCAACGCAACGAGGCTGTGCGCACACGGGTAACTCGAGATCTCCGCGGGCCAGTCGCGAGCCTGCGGGCGGCGGCCGAAAATCTCACGTCATTTCCTGATATGGAGCCAGAGCACCGCCGTGCATTCCAAGAGGTGATACTGAACGAAAGCGCCACGCTCAGCCGCCACATGGAGGAACTGGCTGAGGAGTACCGCGGCCGCAGCGAAGGCCGGTGGCCGATCACGGAGATCTATTCCCCCGATCTGTTGGGCTGCTTAGCGCGGCATTTGAAAACGAGCGATGACTTGCTCATCCATCCCAGGGGAGAAGACCATTGGCTCAGCGGCGACAGTCACAGCTTGATGTTGGCGCTCGAAAGCCTGATTCGCCAGATCGCAACGACCCGAAATCTCCGCGAGCTTGACCTTGAAGCCGGGTCGCGGGAGAAGCGCAGCTGGCTCGAAATTCAATTCTCGGGTGACCCGGTCTCGAATCAGGAGCTTGCGACGTGGTTGGAGCATTCGATGTCGAGTCTGCCCGGGCTGACCGTAGGCCAGGTATTCGAACATCACGGGAGCGAACCCTGGTGCGACAACCGAGATGGCGGCCGGTCGGCTATCCGGATTCCACTTCAAGCGGCCGGCGCAGTTGTCGTCGGCGGAGACAAACTACCGCCGCGACCAGAATTCTATGATTTCGACATGATGTTCGCCCACAGCATGACGGGCGAGCTGGCCGATCGGCCCTTGAAAAACTTCACGTACGTAGTCTTTGATACGGAGACGACGGGACTCAAACCCGCCGGCGGTGACGAGATCATTTCAATTGCCGGCGTCCGCGTGACCCATGGTCGGGTACTGACCCAGGAAAGCTTCGAGAGCCTGGTCAATCCCGGCCGGCCCATCCCGAAGGACTCCATTCGATTCCACGGCATCACCGATGAAAAGGTCGAGGGACAGCCGTCGATTGAGGAGGTGCTGCCGAAGTTCCACGAGTTTGCTCTGGACTCCGTGCTCGTGGCGCACAATGCCGCATTCGACATGAAGTTTCTCAAGCTGAAGGAAGCGGATTGCGGCATCAAGTTCGAGAACCCTGTGGTCGACACGCTTCTGCTGTCATTGCTGATCGAGGGTAGTGAGGAGGATCACAGCCTGGACGGCATCTGCGGGCGGCTGAATCTCGAGATCCAGGATCGACACAGCGCGCTCGGGGACGCCATGGCCACGGCACATGTTCTCGTCCATCTTGTCGATCGTCTCGAAGCCATGGGCATCCAGACGTTCGGCCAAGTCATGAAGGCGTCCAACATGGAAGCCGAGCTGCGTTTTCGCGGCGGGCACTTCTGACCGAAATATTGCATGGGGCGGCAAAGAACGGATCGGCGGGCGTCCCACCCCCCCAGGTGACTACGTTACGGGTAAGGCCGCCGAAGTACCTGGCCCGTAACGCGCACCGGGCTCCCGGATGAGAATACGCTTGTGGTGGCTCCGAGTGCGCGCTTGGACAGAAAAGCATTGCCAAGACATGGACTTGCCGTGCGATCGTGCGAGAGGGGTTGCCGGAACCCGCGAAAAACCGGGTAGCGCCCCCGGTGACAGAGTGTCAATGGCTAATATGCGCACGAATCACTGTTCTGCTCGAGGTAATTGCCCAGATTAGAGCGTGCTGGTGCAACGTTCGGGCTAAGACTCGGGCGCGACCGTGCGCATGGATCAGGGCTTCCTTAGAATGGAGCCTGGACCAATTACCCTAGATCAAACGCGACCATGAAAACGGATTTCTACGAGACGCTGCGCCGGCAAACCGACGCCCTCGAGGCGGAAGGTCTGTACAAGCACGAACGGTTACTGACCACGCCGCAACGGGCACGTGTGGGTGTGGGCGGCGCAGAGGTCATCAATCTGTGTGCGAACAACTACCTGGGTCTGGCCGATCACCCGGCTGTGGTCGAGGCGGCTCGGGCCGCTTTGGATCGCTACGGATACGGCATGGCGTCGGTGCGATTCATTTGCGGAACTCACGAGATCCACAAGGCACTGGAATCCCGACTCGCCCGCTTCCTCGGCACCGAGGATGCGATCCTTTACTCTTCCTGCTTCGACGCCAACGGCGGCCTGTTCGAGACTCTGCTGGGGCCCGAGGACGCGATCATCAGCGACGAGTTGAATCACGCATCCATTATTGACGGGGTCAGACTGTGCAGGGCACAGCGCTACCGATACCGCAACAACGACATGGCTGACCTGGAACAACAGCTGCGGGCGGCGGCAGGCGCCAGGACGCGCCTCATCGCCACCGACGGCGTGTTCTCCATGGACGGCATCATTGCCAACCTGAACACCATCTGCGACCTCGCCGATCGCCATGACGCCGTGGTAATGGTCGACGACTCCCATGCAGTGGGCTTCATGGGTGAACACGGCCGGGGTACACACGAGCACTGCGGCGTGATGGACCGCGTCGACATCATTACGGGAACACTGGGTAAGGCACTCGGTGGCGCGTCTGGCGGGTATACGGCGGCGCGGCGGGAAGTCGTCGACTGGTTGCGCCAACGCTCCCGGCCCTATCTGTTTTCCAATTCCCTGGCGCCGCCCATCGCGTCGGCATCTGTGACGGTTCTCGATCTGCTCGAGGAATCCAGCGAGCTACGGGATCGCCTTCACGGCCAGACGCGCTATTTCCGGATGCGCATGGGCGATCTGGGCTTCGAGCTTGCGGGGGCGGATCACCCGATCATCCCGATCATGATCGGCGACGCGCGATTGGCGGCAGACATGGCGGAATCCATGCTCGGACAGGGAATTTATGTCGTGGGTTTCTCGTTTCCGGTTGTGCCGCGCGGGAAAGCACGCATACGGACGCAAATCTCGGCAGCCTTGACACGGGACGACTTGGACCGCGCCATCGACGCATTCGAACGCGCCGGGCGTGAATTGGGAGTAATTCGGTGAGCAATTCCGGGCAGATGAGAGCGCTGGTGAAATGCAAAGCCGAGCCGGGCCTGTGGATGGAACACGTACCGGTGCCCGAAATCGGTCCGAACGACGCCCTGATCAAGGTGCACAAAACGGCAATTTGCGGGACCGACCTGCACATATTCAACTGGGACGATTGGGCGGCCACGACCATTCCCGTGCCGATGACCATCGGTCACGAGTACATGGGAAAGATCGAGGCGCTCGGGAGCGAGGTGCGCGGCTTAGAAATCGGCGATCGAGTCTCGGGAGAGGGGCATCTGACTTGCGGCCATTGCCGAAACTGTCGGGCGGGTAAACGCCACCTTTGCCGCAACACGGTGGGGGTAGGGGTCAACCGTCCGGGGTGTTTCGCGGAGTACCTGGCCGTGCCGGCATCCAATGTGTTCAAGCTCCCCGACGTCATATCCGATGACATCGCCAGCATACTCGATCCGCTGGGAAACGCGGTTCACACTGCGCTGTCGTTCGACTTGGTGGGTGAGGACGTGCTGATCACCGGGGCCGGCCCCATCGGTATCATGGCCGCAGGCATCGCTCGCCACGTCGGCGCCCGACACGTGGTGGTGACGGACATAAACGAATTCCGCTTGGAGCTGGCGCGGCGCGCTGGAGCCACCAGGGTCGTGAACGTCGGCGACGAGTCCCTGGACGAGGTCATGGCGCAACTGGGCATGGAGGAAGGATTCGATGTTGGCCTGGAGATGTCCGGAGCACCTGCGGCCATGCGGGAAATGCTTCGCACCATGCATCACGGAGGCCGTATCGCCCTGCTGGGAATTCCGACCGAGCCCATCGCCGTTGACTGGAATCAGGTCATCTTCAAAGGGCTGCTGCTCAAGGGAGTCTACGGCCGTGAGATGTTCGAGACCTGGTACAAGATGGCGAGCATGCTACAGAGCGGCCTCAACGTCGCGACCGTCATCACCCACCACCTGCCGGTAGATCGATTCAACCAGGGATTCGAAATCATGAGGAGCGGCAATTCCGGTAAAGTGATTCTGGACTGGACGTGATGCCTTCGCTTCGTCGCACCGGATCACAAGTGCGAACCCGTTATCGGCATTGTCCGGATCAGGGGATCTTGATTACTTTGCCGCGCAGATGGAGAAAGCCCGACCCCGTCGTCGAGTACTGGTGCCAGTGCACGGCCACGCTTCCGCCGCCAATTGCAGTGACATCGGGAAATCGAGGGTCCTCGACGCTTATACAGGCGGAACTGGGCTTACAGCCGCTGCCTGTTACTGGGGAGATCACGATGTTCTGGTACGGCTTTTTTACCGCGCTGGTGCCAGCAATGCCGTCTGGCACAAAGTAATCGACCTTGTTACCCCGTATGTGAGAACGAGATTCGTCGTTCTTCGGATCAAGACCAGGGACCTCCCGCCAGACGACGAAAAAGGCCTTCGCTACAGGGCTGTAAGCCACACGGGACTGGCTGTACTCGGTTCCCACGTGAGTCCAGATCTTGGATATGGGGAACGGCGTATTGCCGGGTGAGGAGGGATAGCTCTTTTTCTTTGGATCGATGTAAGTGCCCCAAACGCCCGTCCAAGACAGGCAAGGGCTCGAGCCCGGCTGGCAGTTGTTTTTGTCGGAATAGACCAGCAAGAAGCGCGATTTCCCGCCCACGGTGCCAAACGCGACGTCCGGGTGCCCGTGGCCGCCTTTCGGGGTACCCAAATCCAGAGGTACCACGCTTGCGAACTTGCCCTTGCTATCCAACAGTTGCACGCCCACGGGTCCGTATGTAAGGAGGTAGCGCCCACCGCTCGGTTTCGTCCCCGCGATGGGCGCATGCGATACCGCATGGGACACGAATCCGTGTACTCCGGTGTCGATGAGCTTGTGCGGGGCGGCGATGACGCCACTCGCGTAGCTGACCCTTTGCGCCCAGACGCCGTTCTTGCCATTGACCGTGCGCTGGGCGGTGACCAGAAACTCGTCCAGCAGCGAGTTGTACGTGACCCGCAACGGACTCACGTCGATACTCGAACTGACTGTGAGAAGCGTGGATTTCTTGTCGTCGAACAGGTGGAAAATCGCCTTCTTGAGCGTTCCCCCGCCGTCGAAGAATCGCGCAGCAATGCGATCGTAGCTCCCGCCCACCGCGGTAACCCTCTCGGGAACCGCCACCAGAAAAAGGTCGTCTTTGGGTCTGTAGGCGATCGCGGGCCGGGCAATTGCGTCCGGCGCACCTTTGCCGAAAGGATAGATTGCGTTACCGACCTGCTTGCCGGCCTTGTCGTAGTGGGCGATGGCCGCACCCATCGTGCTGGGACTCGTCTCATGGAGAAAGGGCACCCAGTGGTCGCCCGGCTTCGCGCCGTGAGCCACAGCGGGCTTGATATTCTGCGACGGCGAACAGCCTTGCATCCACAAGCACACCGCCACCGAGACGCACATCAGTCCATACCGCATTCCCGGCCTCCTCACATCGCACGAGATTTCACCACGACTGTAGCAACACAGCGGTCATCGCAATTTGACTGGCGTCAACGCCGGCTCGAATGAGCGATCGACGGGCGCGGAGTCGGCATTCAGGCAAGGGCGCAACGGCCAGATTCGATCATCGCTTAGGGGCGTCGCTGTTCGGTTCGTGGATTCGTGGCGTCAACACGCCTGCCCTGGCGACCCGCGAGTGCTTACCAATGCCGATCCACGCTCCATTCGCCGTCCGTTGCTTCCGCCGCCGCCAATGCTGCCGAACGCCATGTGACGCATGTCACAGAGGATTCCCCCGTCATAACCTAGGCTTATGGGTAAAGCACGAATATCCATGACGCTTGGCGGCGAGGATAGGACCATGAATGCAACATATACGGTGCTGACGACCGGCACGGCGCTCTGTCTCAGTGCGAGCTTCGCTTTCGCTGAGCTCACGGACGCCACGCAAACATTTCCGCACGTGGCAGGAAGTGCGATTGGCAAGTCCCTGAGCGAACAAATCGGCAGCGGCCATGACAGTGCCTATCTCCCGGGCTCGTCAAGCTACATCATCGAGCGGGATCCGTTCCGCTCGATTCGACGGGGTCGCCAGATCTTTCAGCGGAAATTCACCTTGGAGCAAGGCCAGGGCCCAAGGGTCAGTGCAGACTCCACCGGCGACATTGCTGCAAACCCCGGCTTGGGTGCCGGTCTGACAGACAGTTGCGCCGCCTGTCACGGACGGCCTAGAGGTTCCGCAGGGTTCGGGGGCGACGTGGCCACCCGGCCGGACAGCCGCGATGCGCCGCATCTGTTCGGGCTTGGATTGCAGGAAATGATCGCCGACGAGATGACTCGGCGTCTTCGGCAAATTCGTGATCAAGCGGTCGCCGATGCAATGGCTCGCGGGACACCGGTTACCAAACGCCTACGCGCCAAAGGGGTGAAATTCGGTGAGCTCACGGCACACCCGGACGGTGGGATCGACACGGCCGCTATCGAGGGCATCGACGACGACCTTCGAGTCAAGCCGTTTTTCGCTCAAGGGGGAACGATCTCCATGCGGGAGTTCATCATCGGCGCATTCAAGGCCGAAATGGGCATGGAAGCCTGGGATCCGGTGCTGTGCGCGGCAACCGACCCGGTGGCCCCGATGTTGACGGAAAGCCCCGCTGGATTCGTATTCGATCCCACCCAGGACGAATTCGAGCGTCCACCAGTATGCGACGCAATCACTGATAACGATCTGGACGGTGTCGTCTCGGAGATCGATCCCGCGCTCGTGGACCACCTGGAGTTCTATCTCCTCAACTACTTCAAGCCGGGAACGGGGAAACCTTCCCAATCCGCGAAGCAAGGCCGCAAGTTACTCCACGACATAGGCTGCTCCTCGTGCCATAAACCCAACATGCGTATCAAGGAAGACCGACGGGTCGCGGATGTGGAGACCGGATACGACGCGAAAAGAGGCATATTCAATCGCTTGTTCGCGGTGGCCGAGAAGCGGGCGGTGATCATCCAGGACCAGGCGGATATTCCGAAACAACTCCCAGAGGGAGATTCTTTCCTGGTGCGAAACATCTACAGCGACTTCAAGCGGCATGACCTTGGCCCTTCCTTCCACGAACGGAACTATGACGGCACGATGACGACGCACTTCATGACGGAACCCCTGTGGGGCGTGGGCAGCACATCCCCGTACGGGCACGACGGCCGTAGCATCAATTTGGAGGAGGTCATTCTGAGGCACGGCGGCGAAGCGCAAGAATCGCGGGATGCATTTGCCCGGCTGGCGAACAGCGACCGGCGAAAAATTCTGGATTTTCTCGGCACGTTGATCCTGTTTCCGCCGGACGATACCGCGTCCAACCTCAACCCGGGTGTGCCCGGCACGAGCGATCCGCAAGACCCGTCCCAGCACGGGAGCATCAATCTCGGGGCGCTGTTCGTGAATCCCTCTGATCCGGAATGACCCCGGGAGCGCCGCGCTGTGACGCGTGCAGGACGGCGTACCCACCACGATCTCGAGAGCCGGGCGCC
>JBFGYN010000084.1:0-11769 GCA_041587415.1 Candidatus Competibacterales bacterium
TACTGTAGAAGTCGATATTGAACAGGGTGCCGGCGGTGCTGTTGATTCTGCCGCTGATGGTCGTGTCGGTCTCGGTACGCACCACCGACGTGATGACCGGATGGTTCTGCATCTCGTTCGGAAGCCCGGTGTCCCCGTCACCCACGTCGTTGGCGCTCACGCCGTCGGACGCGAGGTCGATGCCCAGCCCGGTGTTGGAAAAGATTGTGTTGCCGCGAATCGTGATTCCAGCGGAGGAGTTCTGAATCTCGACCCCATTCCGTCCGCCGAATGCGATGATGTTGCCTTCGCCGGCAGCAATACCGCCGATTGTGTTAGCCCCGGCGTTGTGGGTACGCACGTTTCCTTCCAGAGCGACTTTGCCATTGCCCAGATCAGCAGTGCCATTGAAGTCGGTGCCGATGTAGTTTCCCTGGATGACATTGCCGGTGGTGGTCGCATCCGCCAGGTAAACACCCGTCGCGTCGTTTCCGGAAATGACGTTTCGCGTGCCGGCGGCGGTTCCGCCGACGGTGTTGTTCGACGCGCCGCTTTGAATGCTCACGCCGTCGTCGGCGTTCCCGAGCGCGGCGTCACCGTCTTTGGTGATACCGATGTAGTTGCCGGTGATCAGGTTGTTGTCCGTACCCGCACCCTGCAGCCGCACCCCGTCGTTACTGTTTCCGGAAATGACGTTGCGGGCGCCCGCGGTGGTACCGCCGATGGTATTGCTGGCCGCGCCGGACTGGATCCAGACGCCGTTGACGTTAGCCCGGGCTAGGGTTCCGCTGCTATCGGTGCCAATGTAGTTTCCGGCGACAGTGTGGCCTGTTACACCCGCGCCGCTAATGGAGACGCCCGAACCGGTATTGCCGGAAATGACGTTGCGCTCGGCGGCGTCGTTGATCCCGTCCCCGTCGCTACCGACCAGCGTGCCGGTGGCCTGATCGAAGATGGAGATGCCGTGGCCACCGTTGGCGATTATGGTTGAACCGTCGGGTCCCAGGCCGATGATGTTGCCCTGGATCACGTTATTGCTCGTGCCGGGCTGGCGCACCTCGATGCCGTTCGAGGTGTTGCCGGAGATCACGTTGTCCTTGATTAGGTTGTTCGACGCACCCCCGATAATCAGGATGCCGTGGTCTCCATTCGGAGCGGCGGCCTCGAGCGAATTGATGCCGATCCAGTTCTTGCTGATGGTGTTGTTCGATGCTGTCCCGTAGGCGCTGTCCGCGTCTATTTCGATCGCTTCGTCGTCGAAGCTGTGGAGAATGAAACCGCTGACCGTGCTGTTGTCGGTGAAGATTCGAAAGCCGGCGGTGGCGAAGTTCGCGGTGCTGCCACCATCCAGCTCGATCAGCGGGTCGCCCGAGTAGCCTCCGCCGCCCTGGGTCAGGGCATCGATGATGACCGGGTCGGTCAGCGTGGGCAGGATGTCGCTGAGGACGATCGTCTGCAGGGATCCGGGGGCGCCGATGGCGAAGTCGATCTCGTCGGGGGTCGAGGCATCGACGTTGGCGGTATTATTCGCCGCCCAGATCGCTTCCCGGAGCGAGATCTTCCCGTCGGCGCCCCTGTTGGCCAGGAGGGCGTCGATGGATGTCGTATCGCCGTCTTCCACGTCCACAACCGTGTCGACGGTGAGCGAATGGGCCGTGGATGCCTGGGACCCTGCCAAGACATAGTTGATAGTCAGGGTCGGCGCAGTGGTTCCCTCGGACGAATCGAAATCCCAACCGTTGGCGCTGTCCGAGATGATGCCCCAGCCGTAATTGGTGGCACCGTTGGCCCAGAGCTGCACAGTGTTTTCTAGTCCGGTGAATGTCGTGGAACCGATAGCGGGACTGCTGAATTGGCTGTCAGCCGATGCGGCCAGCTCCACATCGTCGGTCGCCAAGCCGCCGATCATAGCGTCCCATGTGGAGTTTTCGTCCCAGCCCGTCAACATCCGATGCAGACTGATCGTCCCGGACGTGTCGCCGGTTGTCTCCACCGTCAACGACGCCGAAGTGATTTGCGCGCCCTCGGGGATTTGTCCGGGTCCCGCACCGAAAATGCCGTCGAATCGAATGAGTCCCTCTGTTTCGTTGGGGCTTGCGTTCAGGTCAATGTTGATGCTCGTGTTGCCGCCTTGCGCCGTCGTGGGTGCAGACTCCCTGAGCTCCGTATCGAGTGTACCGGCGTATCCGTTCGCATCTCCCTGCTGGAAGCTGGTCGACGCCAGGATTCCCTGCCAGGCCTGCTGTGCGTCGCTGCTGAGCACAACGCCGGACTCGATCGCGCCGGTGGTATATTCGAGGTCCCAGTCTCCCCCAAGGCTGGCGGCGCCGGTCGGGTCGTCGCTGGCCGCCACGTCGGCACCGGTAAGATTCGCAATGCCTTGGACTAGCCGCTGCCCAGCGTCGCTCGACGCAAGATCGCAGCCGTAGAAGAGAAGGTCTCCGTCATCGGTCAGGGCCTCACCCCAAGAACGTACGGCGTCCGCTTGGGCTTCGAGCGCTGCCGTGTCCAGGATGGAACCGCCGAGCTGGACCGCCGCGTCGGTGCCGTGGGAGATGATGTGGATGGCATCGATTGACCGTCGTTCGCTCAGCGCATCGGTAATCTGGCCAATACCGTCTCGAGCCGGGTTCAGAAAAACAACCTCTAGACTCTCGCCGTGCCTTTCCGTGAGGTCCTCGAGCAGGGTCAACGCATCGGGCACCGCGGAATCGATGAATACGATGTCCGTAGTACCGGCGGCACCCGACCCGGCGCCGTCATGAGGAAGCGCTGGTGCGGAATTTGGCGAAGTCAATACCGACTCGATGAGCTCGGAGTTCGCCTCGCGTGTGGACTCTTTTTCGGTTTCTCGGGCGACAATGTTGTCGTCCGTTGCAGCAAGCAGCGAATCCGCAGACAGCAGTACCCGCCTCTCGAGTGGCTCGAAGACGATTCGACGCGCTGATTCCCTTCGCTGCTCCTTCATTCGGATTCCAGGTTCGTCCATGCTGAGTCTCGCGCCCGGATTTGCGAGGATTCGCACCTGGCAAAGTCCCCGATTTCTCGGTCCGAAACGTCACTCCTTTGCTCATTATCGGGTGTGCGAGCCACTCGCTGATCCAGACAGGCTCGGGTCCCCGGCATACCCCAATTGAGGCAAGTCTTATGCCGCAGTGTCGGACGGGTCTTGGACTCAATGGGCCTGCTCAAGCCCCTCGGCGACCCGAATTCTGCTGGCCATGTCCTGCGCGCCGCCAACTTTGCGGCTGGACACAACTGACCGGCCGGCGCATTCGGTGGTCACGAGTTTCGCCGTCGATGCGTGACCACCGATCAGCCGCTCGGCCGACTCGCGGGAAAGGCTACCGAGACCGGACTCGAAGTCGAACCACACCACCTCCCGTCGCTCTTCGCGAGGCTCGATTGCGGCGGAAAAACCAAGTGCTTCGAGCTGAGCAACGCGACGTTTCGCGGCCGTCATTTGCGTGTAGATGCCGAGCGAAGTGTGGCCGGCGTTTGGGCCCTTTCGGAATAGCCAGAGATCCTTGATTCCGGCGGAACGCATTCGGTCGACCTTGGCACGCGTGGCGGCGGCACTCGCCTCCGGCGGCGCCAGCACCAGATAACCGGCTACTGTCGGTTCACTCGCTTTTCGCATCGATACTTGCACCCCGCTCTGCGCGAACGCCGAGCGAAGTTCCGGCCACGGTGCCCGGGCCGGGAAGGGCCCAGAGCTGTAACACAGGGTGTCTGACCGAACTTCCGCCCCCGGCTGGTCGCTCGACTCCTTTTCAACGATTGCGATCGGCTGGGTCCAAGCAGAGACCGATGTGGCCGATTTAGCTGTGCCAGCGACCGCCACCGGTCCCAATCCAGGGCTGGCAATGTTGTCGGCCTCTTCCGGGCCCCGATGCCGAGATTGCGAGAGCGTTTCCGAGACGTCTCTGGGAAGTGAATTCGTGCTGAGGCCGGGATCCACGGCGAGCGAGATTGGCTTGGGCGTCTCAGTCAGCGCAACAGTACGCGGATCGTCCCGTTCGAGAAATCGAACCTGGCATCGCAGACCGCCCGGCACGGTGTAGTCGGCATTGGGGAGCTCCAGTCGAATGCCGAAAGTGCCGCTCGCCGCATCGACCACCCGGTCCACGACCGTGACTTTCGCGATCAGCTCCCGTTCCGTGGGGACTTCCGGAACAATTTCGGCATGCATGCCGGGCCGGATCTTGCCGAGAGCCGACACCGGCGCCACGACCTCGACCCGCAGCGGATCCAACTGCGCGATGCTGAGTATCGGTTGGTCTTCGACATACTCACCGGGGGCCTTGAGCCGGTCTACGACCACCCCGTCGATGGGGCTCTTGACGGTGCGAAGATTCAGCGTCTCCAGCGCGTGGGCAAGCTCGAGCTCGGCAATTCGCTTATCCTGCTCCGCCTGACTCACCTGCAGCCCGGCAAGACGGACCTCGGTGGCCGCCTCGTCGATCTGGTGTTCCGGGACCACCTTCTGGCGATGCAGCGTCTTCAGGCGAGCGTGTTTGCGCCGGTTGAAGGACAAGCTGGCCTTGCTGGCCTGGACTTCCGATTCGCGAGACGCGCGTGCGCGCGCGAGCTCCACGGCTGCACGTTCGAGGTCGGACTGAAACTCGACCAACACATCACCTTTGCGAACGACGCTACTGCGATCCACGAGAATCCGATCGATGACGCCGCTCACCGGGGTCCCCACGTTCACCGATAGGAACGGTTCGATCAGGCAATCGTACTCCGGCATCCCGTCTGCCGAGCCAACCGCCGGCATCGCGACACATACCAGAATCGATGCGGCAACGGTCTTAACGAACCGCCTCCGGCGGATCGCTCCAGCGTCAGTCCATACGCCCCGTGAATGCGAGTAACTCATTGAGTTGTCCTTCAGATCTCAGTAACTGACTGCGCGCAAGCCGGTGCTCACGCGCAGCCGCAGCCTGGCTGAGCCAGGTAATCAGGCAGGCGAGCCATGCCGGAATCGTGCCGCCAGGCGTTGCGAGCGCACGGGCCACAGCAAGCACCGTCGTCGGGCAGAAACGTACCGGAAGGTCTTCGTCCAGGGAGACCAGCGCCTCGTAGCTTCCCGGATCGCCCTGTCGCCCGCAGCGGCCGAAGAGCTGGCGATCGATCCGCCGGGACTCGTTCCGCTCGGCCGCGATCACGTGCAAGCCGCCCCAATCCTCCGCACCGGGTCCCAGACGGATGTCCGTGCCACGCCCAGCCATGTTGGTTGCCACAGTGACGGCTCCGAGTTCGCCCGCCCCCGCTATCAACTCTGCTTCGCTGGCGTGCTGCCTGGCATTCAGGACCCGGTGCGGCACACCGGCCGCTTGCAGTTGCTCGGAGAGCTGCTCGGATGCCTCGACGGTGCGGGTGCCAATGAGCACCGGCCGCCCGCTGCCGTTCAACTCCAGCACCCGTTTCGTCACTGCGACCCACTTGGATTCCCTGTCTCGGTAGGTCTGCGTCCGGTGGGCCTGCCGCCGGCTCGGCCGGTGAGTCGGAATCCGAACGACCGGCAACCGATACACGGAACCGAGCTCGCCCGCGACCTCCCGGCCGGTACCGGTCATTCCCGACAAGCGCAGATAGCGCCGAAAAAAGTGCTGGTAGGTGGTGCGCGCGATGGTTTCCTGGTCCCCGGTGACCGGACAGCCTTCTTTTACCTGGATCAATTGGTGCAATCCGCGTTCCCACGCCCGGTCGGGCATGAGTCGACCCGTGTTCTCGTCGACGATCAGCACTTTTTCGTCCTGCACGAGATAGTGCCGATCCCGGAAAAACAAGCACCTCGCCGTCAGCGCCTGAACGATCAAGAGCTCGCGGCGGCGCCGCCCGGTCCAGACCCCCCCCAGTGGACGAGTGAGCTCGTCCAATCGCGCGCGACCGCGGTCGCTCAAACGAATCTGTCGATCCCGCTCCAGGCACTCGAAGTCCTCGCCCCGAACCAGTGCCTCGGACAGCACCAGGGCGTGGCGAAGGGTCGATTCCACCTCGCGATTGCGGCCGGGGCGCGCGATCAACAGAGGCGTCCGGGCCTCGTCAATGAGCACACTATCGGCCTCGTCCACGATGGCGAAGCACAATCCGCGCATGACCAGCCGATTCATGCGCCCGTCGGGCGCGTGCAGGCATTCCAGCTCCAGCTGCATTCGGCTTCGATCGACGCCCATGACGATTCGATCGCGCAAATAATCGAACGCCAATTCCTTGCTGGTGCAGTAGGTGACATCGCACGCGTACGCTTGGCGTCTGTGAGCAGGCGACATGCCACCTTTCACACAACCGACACTGAGGCCGAGAAACCCGTACAAAGGTCGCATCGCACGCGCGTCCCGCTCCGCCAGATAGTCGTTCACCGTCACCACGTGCACCGGGATCCCCGCAAGCGCCGCGGTGCACGCCGGTAGCGTGGCCGCCAGAGTCTTGCCCTCGCCCGTGTCCATTTCCGCCAGCATGCCGTGCAGCATCACCCAGCCGCCGGCGAGCTGCGTGTCGAAGTGACGCATGCCGAGCGCACGATGGCCCGCCTCACGCGTCAATGCAAAGGCCCGTGCCACCAATCCGCGGGACAGTCCCGAGCCCAAAAAATCCGATCGGAGGTCAGCAACCAGCTCCTGGAATTGGCGTTCACTGATACCGTCGTCGGGGGCCGCAGCGTTTACCAGGGCGGCGATACGATCGGGCCGGCTGCCGTATCGCGCGAGCAGGGTTTTCGCACTGCCGCCCAAACCTTGGAGTGCCCGGCGCATGGCCTCCGGTTCACGGCCGACGCGCTCGGGGTAGCGACCAGCGGCGATGCCTGGGCGAAGGGTTTCGGTGAGCGGCACGGTCGTCTCTAAATCTCAAGTCGCGCCAGAAAGAGCTGCCGGAGCTGCCGATACCATTGAGCGCCCAGGGTCTCGTGACCATGGTCGAACCGAACGTGGGCGCGTTGGCCCAAATAGTAAGCGGGCGCGCCCGCTGGCAGTTCAACATCGAACTGGAAAACGTTTTCCGTGGTCTTGAGCCCCTGTTCGTCGAGCGGATCGACGGGTAGCCGACCGCCTCCCGCGGTGCCCAACGCGATCGCCGGGAGCTGGTCGGTAGCCGCCGGCACGGCCCGGAGCAGGTTCGCGGCCACGACGTTTTCCCCCTTGTAGCCCAGACGAACTTCAACTCCGCGTGTACGGGACTTGATGAGGTCGACTTCACTTTGGGGTACCACGACGCGCACAGTCTGCGACGGACCGGCGATGACGTATCCCACGAGATCGCCCTGCCGAAGGAACCGGCCGGGCAGATCTCGAGGTCTGTGGGCGACAAAGGTACCCGCCACTTTCGCGGCTATCTGGAGTGCGCCTCTGCGCTCGTTCACCCGATGTAACTCGGATTCCGCGGCGCGAATTTCGTCCTCCGCCTGTTGAGCGGCGACGATGTCGATGGTGCGCTTACTTCGAAGCTGGAGTTGTAACTCCTCCAACTTGGCTGCCAGGATCGCGGCCCGGGATTCGAGATTCGTGTCCTCGGCCTCCAGAATCGGATCGCCTACCGATACCCGGGCGCCGGAGTCCACCAGCACTCGCCGCACGAAACCCTCGGTTTCCGCACGTACGTAGGCCTGGTCAGGCAACCAAACGACACCCTCCGCGAGGGTCCACGAGTTGGCGGGCTGCAGGAATACCACGCCCGCAACGGCGCACAACCCCATGCTCGTCATGCCCACCGCCCGCGCCCGGCGGCGCGCCAGTCTTGGGCTGTGCAAGACGAACCCCAAGGCCTTCAGGATCGGCCAAATCACCTGCATGGCAATGCCCCAGCCGGCCAGTGCCATTCCCACTACGGGAAACTCACTCGCCACGAACAGGGCAATCCCGAACAGGATGACGAGCCGGTATAGGAAGGACGCCACGGCATAGAACAGGAACCAACGACGCTCCCCTTCCGCCGAGACCGGCGATGTGGCGTCGGCCAAGCCGAACAGGTGGCGCTGAATCAGGAACGCGACGTATCGCCGCGACCGGTCAGCCAGGTTGGGAATGTCGATGGCGTCGGACAGCACATAGTAGCCGTCGAAGCGCAGCAAGGGATTGCCGTTGAACAGCGCAGTCGAGACACCACCGATCAGCATGACGTTGAAAGCCAGGTCCCGAACCATCCCTGGTTCGACGGCGAGCCAAAGCGCCAGGGCCAGGGAGGCCAGCAGCAGCTCGACGGCGATTCCCGCCGCGCCGACAATCATGCGCCGATGGCGCTCCGGAAAAGCACTCGATGCGGAGGCGTCTACGTATGGCACCGGCATGAAGACAAGAAACATCACGCCCATTTCGTGGACCGCACCACCCCACACTTTCGAGGCGAATGCGTGTCCGAGTTCGTGCAGGCCTTTGACCAACGGATAGGCCACCGCCAGGAGGATCAGGTTGGCCGGCACCAGCGTTCTTTCGGCCAGGTCGTGGGTCAGCTCCACCCAGTGCATCGCTGTCAACACTGCGGCAGTTGCCACAATCGCGAGCCAGACCGTGGCACCCGATCTGCTGAACAACGGTCGTACGACGCTGAGCCAACGCTCGAGGAAACGGTTCGGGTCGATCAGCGGCAACCGCACGGAAAACGGACTCGAGAATCGCTGTAGCGTCTTGTTTCGAGAATGCCGTTGGCCGCGATGAAAAAGTTCCAGCGTGTCGGGTGTGATATCGGACTGGAGCACGTCCGCGCCGTGGAGCTTTGCCAGAAGGTGGATGGTATCGTCCTGGGTCGGCGCATCGTCTCCCAATCGCTCGCACGCGGCTTCCCAGGCCTCGTGCACAGTTCGACGTCCGTCGAATAGGCCGATCAGAAACTGGGCGAACGGGTCGAAGCGGTAGTGACTGCCAGTGAGTTCGTCCTGCAGCACGTACCAAACCTGCCCTCGATACACATGGCGATGAATGGCCACGTGGGCCCTCAACCTCGGTTTGAGTTGGGCCACCCGGTGCCAGGAATTGCTGAAGACTTCCTCCGTCATGGCCACCAGGACCAAATGAGGAGGCGAGCCTGCTCCAGGACGCGTCTGGTCCAGATCCAGCCGAGACTGCGTCGCTGGACGTCGATCTTAGCAACACCGTCCATGCCCGGGCGGAGTCGTTCCGAGGCCTGTTCCAGCTTCGCTTCCACCTGAAATACGTTGGCACCATCTTCGGCAACCGAGACGGGCGTTACCTTTTCTACGGAGAAAGCCATGGGTTGATCCGAAAGCGCGGACAGCGTTAATCGGCCGGCCTGCCCCGGCTCGACGTAGGACACGTCGCGTTCATCGACTCGGAGAAGAATGCGATAGTCATCGAGGGGCGCGATCTCGAACAAGACTTCTCCCTTCTCCACCGGACTGCCCAAAGACTGGCTCAGATCGCCGCTCACCACTAAACCGCTCAGTGGCGCCAGCACCCGGGTTCTCTCCAGTTGGGAATCGATCAGTCCCAATTGCGCTTCGGCCTGCGCGATCCGCGCACCCAACACGGCAATTTCGGTGCGATCGTGGCTGGCCAGCGCACCACGCTGCTCCTTGACGAGCTGCTCGCGCTGGCTCATCCACTTCGATCGCTCGAGTCGAAGATCCCGGTCGTCGAACGTGGCGATGGGGTCGCCCGCCGCGACGAGGTCTCCGGCCCGTACGAACGCCTCTGCGATGAATCCATCCTCGGGTGCTGCGACCACCCTCTGGATCTCGCCAACCAGGGACGCCCTGGCCGTAATACGAAAATCGCTCTCGATCCGCGTCACCGCCGCGGCCAAGACCAGCGCAGCCAGAACCCCGAGACGCAGGCCCCATCGACCATGGGAGGCGCCGTTTTTTGGGCGTAGAGCATTCATGAGCCGCCCCGGTAGTGGGCGGTCATCCCGGTGTTTCAGTTCCAGTATCGGCCCGACGAGGGACGCCGTGCGTTCGCAAAGATCCAACTCGTGGGATGTGAAGGGCTCGCCGGTGGACCGTTCCAGGGAGATTGCGCCGACGATACGTCCTGCGTCGGTAATCGGAACGGTCAGAATGGCATCCAGGTGACGGTCCCTTGACACGGACTCGTGGGCGCGCGCGCATTGAATTCGGCGTTCCGGCGTCGGAAAAATGACGCTCGATTGTTGGTCGAGGGACTCCTCCATGGCGGATTCGACGCCACGAGACGCAGCACCGCGTCGGTCGAAGCGCGCGCTGTGCGAGATCGCCTCGATCCGGATCCGAGCACCGTGCCGACGACCCAAGCTGACTCGATCGCATGCCAACCGCGTCGCCAGTTCCGTCGCGATCGCCGTTGCAGTGGCGTCGTAGTTGGCGTGCTCGACAGCACTTCCCACCAACTCCAAAACGGTGGCCAGCCGCTCGCGGGAGGCGAGTCCCTTCTCCCTGACCAGGACCTGAAACCATGCGGCGCCCCACTGGAGCAGCCGCATCGCAACCTGCTGCTCCGCCTCGCTCGCTCGGGACACCTCCACGGCGACGGCCCCGATCAATCGGTCGTTCGCGACAAGTGGATAGCCGAGCCGTCCGCCGCCGGTCCGGGAACCCTGGGCGACGGCATTGCGCTTCGACGCGGCCAACTCAGCCGCGCCAGTGAGGGCCGATATCTCGGCCCCCGATTCCGGCCACACGGCAGCGGGCACCATCGTGTCACTACCCGGGACGGCGAGCACGACCAGCGCCCGTTCGACTCCGGGAATCATCTGACACTGAACGGACAGCCAGCTTTTGGCCAAGTCTTCCAAATTGGCAACCTCTTTCGGGATTCGGTGATCGACAGCGTGGTGAAGGCCCAGGGAAAGAAGCCGGTCCGTCGACTGAGTCCTGGATGGCCCGACGACCATTCGCCCCGGGTATGGGCCGTAAGCATCAAGTGTGCCGGCGAGTGCGCAGGGTATGCTTGGACGCGAACTCGCCACGGGAAGCCCTCAGGCGGCATCGAGTTCCGTCATTCCGAGAGAAATCGAGTGGCCCGTCATTTGCACAGACCGAGAATCGAGCCTATGAAGTCCGCCGCAGAAGGGTCGTGCTCGACGCTCAAGATTTCACGGAACGTACCGATATAAACAATGGATTCTTTTCGCGCGAAGGTCTCCGTCGAAGCCAGCCTTCAAGACTGATTTCGCGCAAGCCGCCAATTCCGAAATAGCGCGCACGACTCGATAGGGAATGAGAGAGCGTTACGCCACGATGGGAGCCTCAAAGAACCGGCAGCGAAACCCCAAGCGCTCGAATTCGAAGCGTCGCGCGGTCGTGTTCGAGCCTCTGGAACCGCGGCTATTGCTTTCGGCAGACCTGGCATTCGGTTCGGATGGGAATCACGCACAGTATGCGGATGATGGTTGGGAGGGGGGCGGCGCCGGCACCGGTCCAGCGTTCTCCGACACTTCCTTCCATTCAGCCGACTACGATCCGGATCCCCTGGCCGCACCCGATCCCCATCTACAGCCGGAAGCGAATTCCCAATATTGGCCGCTCCCGGACCCGCTGGACCTGATTGCGCTCCGGAGCCTGGAAGACCAACGGGAGCAAGGCGCCTCCACGGAAACCGCCTCACCAGCGGACAATGCGGTCTCCTATGAGCTCGTTCTGATTGACGCCAGCGTCCAGGGCTACGAGACCCTCGTCTCGGATCTGATGGCACAGGACGACGAAGCACGCCGAATCCAGATCCATGTCTTGGACACGGCAACGGACGGGATCGAGCAGGTTTCGGAGATTCTCAGTGGATACCGAGGCTTGGGCGCCATTCACGTGATTTCCCACGGGGACCAGACTGGACTCGACCTGGGGAACGGGCGCCTGGA
>JBFGYN010000085.1:0-11695 GCA_041587415.1 Candidatus Competibacterales bacterium
CACCGCCCCTCGCCTCGCCCAGAGCGGCGCCAGGACGGCTGCGAATTCCGCCAGCATCCGGGGTCCCTGACGAAGTATCCGGGCTAGCCGTCGCTATGATTCGAAGGGAGGTGCGTGCTCCGAGCCGCCACAAACGTGCTATCGCCGGGAGAGCGATGCGGGCTAGGTCGTTCTGATGCGAGCCCGCGCACTACTTGGGTTAGGCGGCGCATCGACCCGGTGCTTCCTGGAGAAATGGATTCCGTTTCCGACTAAAATATCTCGGCGGTCATTTCGCTGTGGACGGTCGAGCGCAGGCGCGCGGCAGTCGCCAGTGAGCGTTTCAGCCCCAATTTTTCGGCTGGACTGAGCACCTGGGGTGAGACATAAGCGCTCGGCCTGCGGCGCGCGAGTGCTTGCGCGATTTGCTGCTCGAGCAATAGCCCGGTGAGAAATTCAAACGCGTAGGCCACGTCTTTGGCGAGGCGCTTATGGAGCGCCCCCATTTCTGTCAGCGCGGACAATCGGGCCAGTGTTGGCGTGGCTTCGATGCCCGATCTGAGGGCCAAAATACGGACCCCCTCGACGAGGGGCATGATGCCTTTGCGCTTGACGTCTATCTTCCTATGGGCCTCTTCCCCGGGTTTTTTTTCGAGTTTGAGGGTCCCCAGCGGTGTGATTGCCACGTCGTGGTCGAATTGCAGCGATTCGAGTTCGCGAAGAAATCCGTGATGTCGGCTCAGCTTCTCGGCCAAGTATCGGCGCAGCGCGTCGGCGAGCGACCGGTCACCAAAGACGCATCGGAAATCGACGCTGACGTCGGTTAACGTTGTCGATGCCGTAGACGGCCGACGCAACCAGCCGAGGAACTGCGTCTCCCACTCCGACAGCCGTTTCCGCCAGGTGGGATTTGTGGCCATCACGTAGCCCTTACATGGCGGCAGGCCAGCCTCGTCGAGTCTTGCCGTCATTCGTCGGGCGAGTTCATAAAAATACTCCGAGACTCGAACGTGATGCTCATCCGGGTACTCTCCGAGAATGAATCCGTTGTCCTGATCAGGACACAGCAGACTCTCACGGCGTCCCCCGGAACCCATGACGATAACGGCGAATGGTACAGGCGGGTCGCCCCAGCCCTGCACGGTCATCTCGTCCAGGATCTGCTCCAGGGCGCGGCGGTGAACCTGGTCGTTCAGGTCCGACAGCACACGCAGAACTTCGGGTGCCCGGACTGCCCGTTGCAACAGCACCCGTGCAAGGCGTGGCTGCTGCTGCCGTACCAGGCGCAGTTCCTCCGCCGAGCGATCATGGGCGAATCTCGTGCAGAGGTCGATTTCCACTTCATTCGCGAGCGACATGAGATGACTTCGAGTGAGCAACCCCACTGGCTGCCCGGCGTCATTCACCACCGGCAGGCGTCGCATTTCCCGGCGCCCCACCAGTGCCACAGCACGATACAGAGGCTCGTTCCGGTTGATTGAGCAGACTGGCTGGGTCATGAACGACGATACCGGTGAGTCGGGCTCGGCGGAGAACGCTATGCGGCGGGCTACATCGTTGGCCGTGACGATTCCAATGAGGCGTTGGTCTGAGTCGACAACCAGACAACAAGAGTCCGATCGCTGCCGCATCCGGTCAACGGCTTCACCGCAGGTCGCATAGGGTGCTAGCAGCTCGCAGATCCGACTGGCATGCTGGCCTGCGGTGTCGCGAAACAGGATGGTTGCCGGGGTGACAGCAATCATCGGCCCCAGTCAGCCTGCACCGATTGCCCGGCTAGCGGGTGAGAATGCGCCTGCGGTGCTCTTGCATGCCCCCTCGGATTGAAAAGCGTCGTGGTGGTATGCACGACGCCGCCTCCCCTGGAGCCGCGACGATCGCGCTATCGCCCGAGGAGCGCGGCCCGCAAAACGCTGTTCTCTAGCCCGCATTGCTCACGAGGCCGCTCGAAACCGCTCTAAGTGATTGCATACTATGCATTATTCAGAAGTCGGCAGAAAACGGTGTGTCATGGGCATCGCTCTCCCGGCGATAGCACGTTTGTGGCGGCTCGGAGCACGCACCTTCTTTCAAACCATAGCGACGGCCAGGCTTTTCTGTCCAAGCGCGAACTCGCAACTAACACGATCGCACTCTCATCCGGGAGCCCAGTGAGCGATGCGGGCTAGGGGGGCCGAAGTAGCTCATATGACGGAACCACTCGCGCCGGTCCAGTTCGGCCCAATTAGCGACGTGGGCCGCGGTGCCTGCAGCCACCACCCGGTGTAGACTTCATGACCCCGCTCGCCCATCGCCGAGACGGACGTGGTCAGTTTCAGTTACTTAGGCAGCGGTGCTGCGGCTGTTTTCCGGGTGATACCCCAGCCGCGAGGACAGCATTTCCGAAGCTTGACGAATCAGCGGTAGCCACGATGAAACAGTGCGCCGCTCAATGGGCGCAGACACGGAAATGCCGGCGACCATGTGGCCGCTGCTGTCGCGAATCGGTACGCCAATACAGCCGACTCCGATTTCCGCTTCTTCGTTGTCGAGGGCGTAACCTTGTTGCAAGGAATTTTTCACCGCGCGCCAAAGATTGGCGGGCTCCGTAATCGTATTGGCCGTGTAGGCCACGAGACCCGTTCGTTCGGCATACTCCAAGCACGCCTCGGCGCCCGATTCGGCCAAGAACAGCTTTCCTACCGCCGTGCAGTGCAACGGCGCGTGACCGCCGATGTTTTGTTCGACTCGCATCATGCGGTTGGTCGCAGCGCGCTCCACGTAGACGACATCGTCTCCTTCCCGCACCACGAGATGGACCGTCTCGCCCGTCTCGGTTCGCAGCCAGTCCAGTATCGGTTTGGCTTCGCGCCTCATGTCCAGCCGTCCCTGAACGCGGCTGCCTAGCTGCAGAAGCTTGACACCGAGCTGGTACTGCCCGGAAACACTACGCTCTACAAAGCCGTGCTCGGACAGTGATGCGAGTATCCGAAATGCCGTGGACGGATGAAGGCCCGTTTCCGCCGATAGGATTTTCAGACTGACGGGTTCTTCACCCGTTGCTATGGCATCCAGGAGATTCGACATCCGGTCGATCACCTGAATAGACGAAGTCTTGCCGCTCGAAGTCCCGGTCATTGGTTCCATCGCTGTAGGATACGAAATCAGGGTAAATGCAATTCTGTATTGTGAAACCCCATTATATTGCGACGCACCAATCTGTCCAGCGTTTTTTGCCGCTGGCTGCGCCGGAATTTCGCCATACGAAATACTTGGGCCTGTCCTGCCCTGCCCTGCTTTGCACCGCTGTGGCGGCCAATGGGAAGACTGTGAGCCGTTCGACCGGCCGAATGGCTCACAGTCTCCCTCGTACGCATGTACCGGTAGACCAAGCTGCAGCGATGCTTTCCAGTTCAATTGTGCCGTCGGAACCGCCACGATCGCAGTCTCATCCGACAGGGTGGTGAGCGATGGGGCTGACGATGCTACACACCGGCATCGTAAAGTCCCATGGCTCGAGAGGCTCGGGCCTGGCTGCAACAGCGAGTTTCTCGATTGGCCCGCGCAGCTCCGCTGCGAGGTGCCATGAGCACGGTTAGTGCGTCGAGATCTCGCGCTTGGCGGAGGGCTCGGACACCGGATGAGCCGTGCGCTCCATCAGTTCGGATCCGAGAAACAATGCGAGCAATATGGCGCCAGCTAGGGACCAGGCCGTTATGACGCTGTCCGAGCCAGTGGTTCGGTTCGCTTGCCGTTCGATGGTCATTTCTGTTTCGCTCCCGGGAAGATACGGACCCATCCTTATCGTTTGCGAGCAGAGACTGTGGGCCCAGGTGAATCAATACCGCCTCTGCGCCGATAGATCAGGTCCCGCCATTTCGCAGCCTGATCACGTCGAGAGTTTGGACTCACGATACGACGCGGTCTGTGCGCTGATGCCGCTGTACCTGTGAACTGTGTCACCGGATTCATCGCGAGAGGTTCCTGGCGCGTGCGCACAAGTTCCTTTTAGATATAGTGTGAGATGTCTCGACCGGCCGCAGTGACCGAGGTGAATGTCCGATGATTGGCGAAACGCCGCTCTTCTCCGAACTGGATCCCAGCGATATACAACTGATCGCTTCCCACGGAGTGCAACGCAAGTACCCCAAGAACAGCATCCTGATCAGCGAAGGCGACGAGAGCGACTCGCTCTATGTCATTCTCGAGGGGAGCGTTAAGATTTATCTCAGCGACGAAAATGGTAAGGAGGTCATCCTGCGGATCCAGGGTGACGGCGAGTACTTCGGTGATTTGGCGATGATCGATTCCGCACCCCGCTCGGCGTCCGTCGTAACTCTCGAGCCGACGCGGGTGTCCGTGGTGTCCAGGGCCGATTTCGAACGCTGCGTGCGCGAGCACAACGACTTGGCGATCCAGCTCATACGCTCCATGGCGGGCCGTATACGTTCCTTGACCGAGAACGTCCGTAATCTCGCTCTCCTCGATGTTTACGGGCGTGTCGCGCGAACGCTCCTGAACCTAGCCGAAGAGGTGGACGGCGAGCAGGTAGTCACTCAACGCTTGACCCATCAGGAGATTGCGAACATGGTTGGAGCGTCGCGCGAGATGGTGAGTCGGATCATGAAGGACTTGGTCGAAGGCGGTTATATCGAGCTGCAGAACAAACGGATTCACATTCCCAAGAAGCTTCCCTCGCGGTATTAGTCGGGTTCTACGCAGACTCCAAGGTCCGGCTGCTACGCCGGGGCAATGCCATCGCCCAAATGACCTATTGTCTCGCGATCGCCGTAAACGCCGGCCTCCTGTTGGTGTCCGATTCCCGAACCGGCGCGGGAGTCGAGGATGTGAGCAGCGACAATGCGACGCGCACCGACTCGTGGAAGGGAGGGCACGTATTCAAACTGCCCAGCGCAAGCAATGTCGCGACGGCGCGATCGGTTGATAAGCAAGTGGAACGGGACGCATGGAGCGGGTCACAAGAGCTTAGGCTGAGAACAGTACCCGGGGTCGCGGCAGCGGTGGACCACATCCGTGGTGCGCGACCCGAGTCGGCGATCATCGATCATCAGGGCAATTGTGTTTCCATGTTTGCCGAGTTCCCTTTTCTGCCCGTGGGAGAGACGAAAATTGGCATGCCAATCCGGGATCGGTTCGTCGCACCGTGCAGTGCGTTGGCCGGCGCCGCGCTTTGACTTCACATGACGCCACCATGCGCAGCAATTGTCCGTCGGTCCACTCCTGGCCCTCGTCGTCCACGAGCGCGACGTTCCGGGTGACAGTCGCGCGTTCGGCTACGCGATGAATAGGCCGTATCGCGTGCGGACACGTCCGCTTGGCTCGGGGTTTCGACAACCGATCGTCGATAACTCGCATGAATCGACCTGCTATCGGCGAATCGAGCGACGATACTGCACTCGCTCACGTGCGTGGATTCGCACCACACTGAGCAGAGCTTAAGACCCATTGGTGGCCCCCTGCCCAAGGGGTGCTCGCACGCACTCGACTGGAGGATTCATGGCGATACGAGTTGCACTCAACCACCGCACGGATTACCTATTCGACCGTCGGGTCTCGCTTGCGCCCCACGTTCTGAGGTTGCGCCCGGCCGCCCACTGCCGAACGCCCATCGAAGCCTACTCGCTCCGCATAGAACCTGCCGAGCACTTCATCAACTGGCAGCAAGATCCGTTCGGGAACTACAACGCTCGGCTGGTTTTTCCCGAGAAGGCGCGCTCGCTGAGCATCGAAGTGGAGCTGATTGCCGACCTGACGACTATCAATCCGTTTGATTTCTTTCTCGAACCCGATGCTGAACGGTGGCCGTTCTCCTATGACGAGCAGTTGAGTCGCGACCTTCATCCCTACATGGAGAAAAGCGAAAATGGACCGTTGCTGAACGACTGGCTTGCGCAAGTCGATCGGAGCGAGCAGCCGACCATACCGTTCCTGGTCGGTCTGAACACGCGACTCCAGGGAGACGTGGAATACCGAATTCGCATGGAGCCGGGGGTTCAAGCCTGCGACGAGACGCTTCGGACAGCGAGCGGATCCTGTCGCGACAGCGGATGGTTGCTGGTACAGATCCTACGACGCCTGGGCCTGGCTGCACGATTCGTTTCCGGGTATCTGGTGCAGCTGGCTCCGGACGTGAAATCTCTTGACGGCCCCTCAGGGCCCGAGTCCGACTTCACGGATTTACACGCTTGGGCCGAAGTGTTCATTCCGGGCGCAGGCTGGATCGGGCTCGATCCCACGTCCGGCCTCATGGCCGGCGAAGGTCACATTCCGCTCGCGTGTACCCCGCATCCGGGCAGTGCGGCTCCGGTCACCGGAGCGATGGACGAGTGCGAGGTGGAGTTTCGTTTCCACAACATCGTGCGCCGCATTCACGAAGACCCTCGGGTCACCAAACCCTACACCGAAGAGCAATGGTCGCAAATCGCGGCGCTCGGCCAATTCGTGGACGAAACGCTGGAGACCGGAGACGTTAGGCTCACCATGGGCGGAGAGCCCACCTTCGTGTCCGTCGACGACATGGATTCGCCGCAATGGACTACGGCAGCACTCGGGCGCCACAAACGCGCGCTTTCAGACGAATTGTTGAATCGCCTCTGGCGACGATTCGGCGCGGGCGGCGTGGTGCAGTTCGGGCAGGGTAAATGGTATCCCGGCGAGGAGTTGCCCCGCTGGGCGCTAGGGTGTTTCTGGCGCAAAGATGGCGCGCCCATTTGGCGGAATCCCGAATTGCTGGCAACAGACGGAAAGGAGTCAGAATTCGACGTGGCCGACGCCGAACGTTTCGGGCGTGAACTTGCTACACGCCTGGGTGTTACCAGAAGCCACCTAGTCGCCGGTTACGAGGACGCCTTCCACGCCATTTTGTCGGAGGGCAATCTACCCGCGAACGTGGATCCCCTCGAGTGTGACCTCAACGACTCGTCCGAGCGGCGGCGGATTGCGCGGATTCTCGACCGGGGCCTGTCCAAGCCCGTGGGATACGCTCTGCCGCTCGGGTGGGATCACGAAGCGAAGTCTTGGCGCAGCAGCCGCTGGACGTTTCGGCGCGGGCACATGTTCTTGGTTCCCGGCGACTCGCCCATGGGCTTGCGCCTACCACTCGACGCGTTGCCTTGGATTGCGCCGGATGAGCGCGAGCTTAGCCACGAGCAAAGCCTTTTCGAGCCACTTCCGGAGCTTGGTGACCCGTACGGTGAGATAGCCCGTCGCTATAGCTCTCTCGTTCCGACCTACGAGGCGCACCCGGAGGTGCAGCCGCAAATCGGCACGGCAGACGAAGAGTCCGAAGCAGGTGCAGCCCAAACCAAGATCCTGCACACGGCGCTGTGCGTCGAAGCGCGGGACGGGCGGCTGCACATATTCATGCCACCTCTCACACATCTCGAGCATTACCTGGATCTCGTTGCGACCATCGAAGCGAGCGCGGCATCCCTGAACACGCCGGTTCGCCTCGAAGGCTACTCGCCGCCGGCCGACTGGCGAGTCCAACGGTTGATGGTGACGCCGGACCCGGGTGTCATCGAGGTCAACGTCCAACCAGCCGAAAAGTGGAACGATCTGGTGAGCATCGTCGAGGCACTTTACGACGAAGCGCGCCAATGCAGACTCGGAACCGAGAAGTTCATGCTTGACGGCCGTCACACGGGCACGGGCGGTGGCAACCACGTGACCCTGGGCGCGGCCAAACCTGCCGACAGTCCCGTGCTCCGACGGCCGGATCTGCTGCGCAGCCTGGTCACCTATTGGCAGCACCATCCAGGACTTTCCTATTTGTTTTCGGGGATGTTCGTCGGGCCTACCAGCCAAGCGCCCAGGGTGGATGAAGCGCGAAACGAAAGCATTTACGAATTGGAGATTGCATTCGCCGAGATGCCGGAGGGCGACGTGCCCGAGCCCTGGCTGGTGGATCGACTGCTCCGGCATTTGCTCGTTGACCTCACCGGCAACACTCACCGTGCCGAGTTCTGCATCGACAAGCTCTACTCACCGGATTCTCCCACCGGGCGCCTGGGCCTGCTGGAGTTTCGCGGCTTCGAGATGCCCCCGCACCCGCGCATGAGCTTGGTCCAGATGCTGCTGCTGCGCAGTTTGATCGCCTGGTTCTGGCAGGTGCCGTATCGGCGCCCGTTGGTGCGGTGGGGAACCGAACTTCACGATCGGTTCATGTTGCCCCACTACATCTGGGAGGATCTTCGGGACGTGACTACCGACCTTTCCCGGGCCGGATTCCCGTTCGAGCTGGAGTGGCTTGCGCCGTTCCTCGAGTTTCGTTTCCCGCTGCACGGGCGGGTAGATGTTCGCGACATCCGCATCGAGCTGCATGCGGCCGTGGAGCCCTGGCCCGTGTTGGGCGAGGAGGTGTCGCGCGCAGGCACGGCTCGCTATGTGGACTCTTCGATCGAACGTCTCCAGGTCAAGGTAAACGGACTGACCGACAGCCGGCACGTGGTGACCTGCAACCGGCGTCGGCTACCACTGCGCAGCACGGGCACCCATGGTGAATACGTAGCGGGGGTCCGCTATCGGGCGTGGCAGCCGCCATCGGCCCTGCATCCAACCATTGGCGTCCACGCACCCTTGGTGTTCGACCTCATTGACACCTGGAACGGGCGCTCGATCGGTGGCTGTACCTACCACGTTGCTCACCCCGGTGGGCGCCATTACGATCAGTTCCCCGTCAACGCCTACGAAGCCGAGGGCCGTCGCATTACCCGATTCTGGACATACGGACACACTCCGGGCCCAATTGCGCCGCCCTCCGGCGGCCTCTTACCGGGACGTTTCTACGCCGAAGGCAATCCGCCCAGCTCAATGGAGCCGCCGCCCGAGGAAGTGAACCCCGAGTACCCACATACTTTGGATCTGAGGCGCACCCTCCGGTGACAATCGACACATGACGAGAGAGCTCAGCGACTTCACAGATCAGCAAGATACCGCGGGCAAGGAGTCGCCAGGTCCAAATTACCATCTGCCACCGGGCCGGTACGACGAGATGTGCGGGCCGGGGGGGAGCTTCCGTGCTCACTGGCGCTACCTGGGAGCGGCGCTCCGGGACCTGGGTCACGAGGCGCTGCTACAGCGGGCGCGCCAGGCCAGGCGACTGCTGCGTGAGAATGGGGTCACCTACAACGTGTACGGAGATCCCCGCGGCCAGTCCCGCATCTGGGAGTTGGACCCGGTGCCAATGGTCATCGAGAGCCGGGAGTGGTCGCAGATCGAATCCGGTCTGATGCAGCGAGCCGAGCTCCTGGACCGAATTTTGGCGGACATCTACGGACCCCGAACCCTTCTCGAACGCGGGCTCATTCCACCGGAGTTGGTCTTTGCGCATCCGGGTTTTCTGCGCCCCTGTCACGGCGTGGAGCCTGCCGGGGGCCGCAGACTTCTCCTGTACGCCGCAGATTTGGTGCGGGACCCGGGCGGCCGGTGGACGGTCGTCAGTGATCGAACTCAAGCGCCATCCGGAGCGGGTTACGCACTGGAGAATCGTACCGTGGTTTCGAGCGTGCTTCCCAGTCTGTTTCGGGACGCACAGGTCCATCGGCTGGCCATGTTCTTCCAGCATTACCGCAACGCGCTGGCGGAACTTGCGCCCAATTGCGCGAACGAACCGAGCATCGCGGTGCTGACGCCTGGAGCACGCAACGAAGCCTATTTCGAGCATGCGTACCTGGCCGGCTATTTGGGCTACACGCTGGTTCGGGGCGAGGACCTGATGGTGGGGCAATCGCAGCTTCTGCTCATGTCCCCCAGCGGACCCCAGCGCGTGGACGTCGTGTTGCGCAGGGTCGACGATGAATTCTGCGATCCGTTGGAGCTGCGTCAGGAGAGTCGCCTGGGTGTGCCGGGTTTGCTTCAATTGGCGCGCGCACGCCAGGTTGGTATAGGCAACGCGCTGGGGTCCAGTTTTCTGGAAAATCCGGGCTTGCTACCGTTCTTGCCCGGAATCGCTACCGCACTGCTGGGTCAGGATCTGAGATTACCCTCCGCCGCGACCTGGTGGTGTGGCCAGGCCCGGGAGCGCGAATATGTGATTGCCAATCTCCGCACGCTGGTTCTCAAACGCGTACACCGACTGCCTGGTGAGTACCCCACCATGGGGTGGACTTTGAGCCGGGGTGAAGCGGAACGCTGGAAGGAGCAGATCCGAGCCAAGCCCTACCTCTATGTGGGGCAGGAACGGCTCGACCTCTCGACCACTCCCGGGCTCGGCTCGGAGTGTCTCGTTCCGCAGCCACTCATACTGCGCGCCTTTGCCGTCGGTTATCGGGACGGACATCAGGTCATGCCCGGTGGGCTGGCGCGGGTAGCGCAAAATCTGGACGACGTCATCGTGTCGAGCCAAGCTGGGGGCGCCAGCAAGGATACCTGGGTTGTCGCGTCTGAGCCTGAGCGGGCAGTAGCAGTAGAAATTCCCCGCCGGCAACCGTTCTCGTCCGGAACCGAACGCAATCTTCCCAGCCGTTCGGCGGACAACCTGTTCTGGGTCGGACGATATTGCGAACGGGCAGAAGGTGTCGCCCGAGCGCTTCGGGCGGTCCTTCAACTTGCGAAGGAGGCCGAGGAATTCGGTGCGGACGCACATCGTATTTGTCTAGAGCGCCTCTTGAGTGCGGTGACGCATCTAACCTGTACCTATCCCGGATTCCTGAGTGGCAGGGCAGCCGGCGTCGCCCAGGCGAGGGATGCAGAGATTCAGAGAGTCGCTTTGGACGCTGACGTGCCGGGAAGTCTGGCCGCGACGGTACGGTCAATGGTTGCGGCGGCTTACGAAGTGCGTGACTACTGGTCGGCGGACGCGTGGCGTCTCGTGGATGGTGTCGAGGAGCACTGGCAATCCGTCGTGACGTCAAGGCCCGCGGCTGGCGATGGCCTGCGTTTGGAGCTGAATCATCTGATTTCCGCTCTCGTGGGATTCGCTGGGCTTGCACACGAGAGCATGGTGCGCGATCAGGGGTGGTTGTTCCTGCATCTTGGCAGGAAGCTGGAACGCGCCCAGACCGTGGCGACGTTGGGGCGTGCCTGCCTCGCTGTCGAGGGCGATCCGGAGGTGGAGGCCTTGATTTCGGAACATGTCTTGATCGCCGCCGATTCGCTGGCGGCTTTTCGGCGAGCCGACGGCAAAGGCGAGACGATCGAGCAGGTCTTGGAGACCGTGTTACTCGATCGGAGGAACCCCAGGTCGATGCGCTATCAGACCGAACGGATTCGGCGCGCCGTCGACGAATTGCCGGGCTCGAATGAGGGATTTACCCTGACTGCGAAACAGCGGATCGCCATCGAGCTCGATACGGAGCTGAGTCTGGCCGATCCGCTGGCGCTCGCACGCGTCGAGGAGCCACCCGCGCTTCGCGGCACGCTTTCCAACCTACTGTCTGAAAGCTCGAACAAGCTCGCGGCACTGTCTCGGGAGATCACCGACGAGTTTTTCCGTCAGCCCGCGGAGCCGCACCAGCTCGTCGACAGCACACGGCAGTCGCGACAGTGATTTACCTGATCAGGCACGAAACGCGCTACCTCTACAGTGAACCGGTCGCGCGCTGCCACAACGAGGCCCGACTAGCCCCGTTCGACACCCTGTCCCAGCGTTGCCTCGAAGCACGACTCAGTGTTGTTCCAACGGTCTCACAGATGGTCGAGCGGACCGATTTCTTTGGCAACCGCGTCTGGCACTTCAGCATCGAAGATCCCCACGATTCCCTGGTCGTCACCTCCA
>JBFGYN010000086.1:0-11566 GCA_041587415.1 Candidatus Competibacterales bacterium
TCCGTGATCCCGTTCGCCATGAGCTGATCTTCGATTCGCTGCGCATCCGCCTCGTCCCGAACCGGCCCGACGCGTACCCGGTAGATGGTTTTTGTCCCGGTCACCGCGTGAATCCGAACTCGCGCACCGAGAATTGACGAGATCCTCGTGCGAAGGCGTTCGGCGTTGGTCGAGTCGTCGAACGCACCCACTTGAACGTAGCGCTCCGCATGCTCAGTGGGCGATTGGGGCGCGGACACTGCCGCGGGCGGCACTGGCGGCGGCTCCGGATTTCGTCTCGCCACTGGGCGCTTCGCGGGCACAGTGCCCCTCATGACCTGGAACGGCGGGAGTGCTTCCACTTCGACCGGGGCGGTACCGTGCCCGACAAGCCCCAGCTTGGTTGCCGCGGAATAGGACAGATCGATGATTCTTCCGCCGTGAAACGGCCCCCGATCGTTTACGCGGACCACGGCACTCTGACCGTTCCTGCGGTTGGTCACGCGAACATAGCTCGGAATGGGAAGTGTCTTGTGCGCGGCGGTCATGGCGTACATGTCATAGGGCTCGCCGCTGGAGGTGCTGCGACCATGGAACTTCGTGCCGTACCAGGATGCGATGCCGTGCGCTCGATATCCGTGGCTGGATTCCAGCGTGTGATAGCGTTTGCCGAATACCACATACGATCGCGGATTGCCGCGGCGGCTGGGTAGTTCCGAGCGTGGCACGGCGTCGCGCATTTCGTGAGCGCGTGGCAGTCGCACGGGGGCCCCGTCTTCACTGGGGCTCGTACCGCAGCCCGACAGAATGGAACCCAGCACACCAAATGCGCCGAGTGTCGCGATCAAATTGACCCGCGTGATTGCCGTGGGAAGCGAGTTGAGCGTCATTGCTCGCCCACCTTAGCCAGGATCTCCTGGCTAAGCTGGTGGACGGCCAGTGCATAGAGTGCGCTGTGGTTGTATCGGGTGATCGCGTAGAAGTTGTCGAGCCCAAGCCAGAACTCGGAGCCGTTTGCACCGTCCATATGAACCAGCGCTGCACGTGATCCGTCGATGGCACCGGATGGCTCGACACCAAAATCGCTCAAATTGTCTATCGCAACGCTCGGCTTGAGTCCCTTGTCGATGAGTGCCTGGTGCCGATCGCCGCGCACCGTGGCCTGCACGGCAACCGTCTCGCCGCGGCGCCAACCGTGTTTGCTCAAATAATTTGCGACACTGCCAATGGCGTCGCTGGGATTTCCGATCAGGTCTCGCCGTTCGTCTCCGTCGAAGTCGATGGCCAGCCGGCGGTAGCTGCTGGCAATAAACTGGGGTAGGCCCATGGCGCCCGCATAGGAACCCTTGACTTCGAGAGGTTTGAAATTTTCCTCTCGTGCCAGCAGCAGGAATTCCTCCAGTTCCCTGGTAAAGAATTGACTCCGGCGCGGGTACTCGAATGCCAGAGTCGCCAAGGATTCGAGCACGGGATCTTTTCCCAAATATCGACCGAACTGCGTTTCGACACCGATGATTGCGACGATGATTTCCGGTGGGACACCAAACTGCTGCTCGGCGCGTGTCAATGTCGCCCGGTTGTCGGACCAGAATTCGGCGCCGCCGAGAATGCGTTTCTCTACCAGGAATATTTCCCGATATCGCCACCAGGGCAGGGCTTCAGCGGGTCTCGAGATCCGCTCGATCACCGAAGGCCGTAACTCTGCGGCCGCAAACATGGCCTGCAATTCGTCTCGGCGAAAGCCGTGCTCATTGACCATCCGATCGATGAACGCGCCGGACGCTGGGTGTGCCGTCAGGGGTTTCGAATGCGCCGCGCAGATTTGGACGCCAGCCAAGAGGGACACGATCAGCCCGACACATCCCACACGCACGACTTTGACGATCATGTTCATGTCCTCCATACACAAATCCGAGTAACGTTTTGCGATTTCACAGCATTTTCTTGTGTGTCTGTATGGACATGAGGATACCGAAGCTTGCCATAACGGTCACCAAGGATGTGCCTCCATAGCTGATCAGAGGCAAAGGCAGCCCCACAACCGGCAGAATCCCTGCCACCATCCCCATGTTGACGAAAAGGTATACGAAGAATGTCAGGCTCAGGCTGCCGGCCAGCAAGCGCGAATAGTTGTCCGTAGCAAGCACCGCGATGTAGAGGCCGCGGCCGATGATGAAACAGAACAACGCCAGAAGCGCGATGCAGCCCGCCAGGCCGAATTCCTCGGCAAACACGGCGAAGATGAAGTCTGTCGAGCTCTCCGGTAAGAATTCGAGCTGCGCTTGGGTGCCGTTTAACCAACCTTTGCCGTATATGCCGCCGGAGCCGATGGCAATCTTGGATTGGATGATGTGGTAGCCGGAACCCAAGGGATCACTTTCCGGGTCGAGTAGCGTCAAGACCCGCTGCCTCTGGTAGTCCAGCATCCCGAACTCCCAGAACGCGGGTGCCCCGACTCCCGCAGCGGCGAGCAGGGCAATCATAAAGCGCCAACTGAGCCCCGCAAGGAACAGGACGAAGGCCCCCGAGCTGAATACAAGCAGCGCCGTTCCCAGGTCTGGCTGCTTCAGAATCAGAAGCACCGGGACCAGTGTGATCAGCGCTATTCCGGCGATGGACCCGATGGACGGCGGTATTCGTCCTGCTGCCAAGAACCAGGCTGCCATCATGGGGACTGCCAGTTTCATGACCTCGGACGGTTGAAACCGCAAAATGCCAAAATCCAGCCATCGTTGCGCGCCCTTGCCCACGTCGCCGACGATCAGGACGGCGATCAGCATCATTACGCCAACGGCATACAGCCAGGGTGTCCAACGTCGGAGTTTGCGCACGGGCACCTGCGCGAGGGCTGCCATGACCACGAATCCCACTCCGAGCCGTACCAGCTGACGCTGCAGCAGATCCGCGTCCTGGTGGCCGGCACTGTAGAGCACCAGCAGGCCGACGCCCGAGGCGGCGAACAGGCCCATGAGAAGCGGCGCATCGAGATGGAAACGTGCCAAAAGCCCGCCGTACGGCGTTTGAGTCGAGCCAATTTCGTATAGTAGTTGTCGTGCGGCCATTACGGGGAACCCCCGGTGGATCCCTGAGCCTCTGCGGCAGCTGTCCGAGGGTCGATGCACGCGGTGAGGCAAGTCTTCATAGGCTCCAAGGGACGGCGGAAGAAATGAATCGGGTACCTTGCCTTGCTGCATCGGCAGTCAGAGCCATGGGCGCGGGAATCACAATTCTCACTTGCGATTCCCACCCGAGATGCCCAGTCAGAGCCCAGTCGCAGCCCACGCGTCCAGAACCTTTCGCGCAACGGGCGCCGCAATTGCACCTCCGCTGCCGCCGTTCTCCACCACCACCGCGACGGCGACCCGCGGCGCTTCGGCGGGCGCGAAGCTTATGAACAGGGCGTGATCCCGAAGCTTCTCCTCAATCGCCGCAGCGTCGTACTCCTCGTGTTCACCCAGAGAGTAGACCTGCGCCGTTCCGGTCTTGCCTGCAATTTGGTATGGGAAATCCGGGGCAATGCGTCGTGCGGTGCCGCGCTCTCCATGAACCACGTCGATCATTCCTTGGATGACATTGTCCCAATGGGTATCCAGTGCCAGATCGATTGGCTCGATCGGGCGCGAGGCCACGTTTAGTCTCTCCCCTGATTCCGGGTCACTCCGGGCCATCAGCAGGCGCGGCTGAACACCTGCACCGCGCCGTGCGAGAATGCCCGTGGCGTGGGCCAGTTGCAAAGGCGTCGTCAGCATGAAACCTTGTCCGATTGCTGCGATGAGGGTTTCTCCCGTGTACCAGGGTTGGCCGTGCACGGCGCGTTTCCACTGTTCATTCGGCAAGATGCCGGTGCGCTCGTATCCGATGTCCAGACCGGTCCTACCTCCGAGACCGAAGCGAGCGAGAAAATCGTGGAGCCGCTCGATACCCATTCTGTGTCCAAGCTCGTAGAAATACACGTCGCAAGATTCGACAATGGAGCGCTTGAGATTCACCCTTCCGTGACCCCATCGTTTCCAGTCGCGGTAGCGGCGGCTTACGTTCGGTAATTTGTAGAAACCCGGGCAGTAGGTGGTCGACGCGGGATCAACGAGGCCGTAACTGAGCCCGGCTAGCCCGACGAACGGCTTGATGGTCGAACCGGGCGGGTAGGTGCCGCGCAATGCGCGATTGAAGAGGGGCCGGTCGGGGGATGTGTTCAGCTCCTTGAACGTGTCGCGATTGATGCCTTTTACAAACAGGTTCGGGTCGTATCCGGGTTGGCTGACCATGGCCAGAACGTCACCGTTGCCGGGATCGAGCGCGACCACGGCGCCGTTGAACTCGCCCAAGGCCAGCTCCGCTGCCCGCTGCAGGTCCATGTCGATGGTAAGGTACAGGTCCTGCCCCGGCGAGGGTGACGTCTGGGAAAGCAGTCGCAACATTCGCCCCTGAGCATTTGTTTCGACTTGCTGGTAGCCCACGATACCGTGCAGCTCGTCTTCGTACGCCTTTTCGACTCCGTTCTTACCGATGTGGGTCGTGCCTCGGTACTGCGCCTCATCAATGGTCTCGAGTTCTGCCTCGGAAATACGCCCCACATAACCGATGGCGTGGACGCCGATTGGGCCGAGCGGATAATCGCGCGTGAGACCGGCACGAAGATGCACCCCAGGCAGACGGTGCAGATTCACTGCGACCCTGGCCATCTCGCTATCGAGTAGGTGCAGCCGCAGGGGAATACCCTCGTGCCTTGGCCGGCGTTTGCGTCGTGCGTGGAAAAGTTGGACGTCGTCGTCGTCGAGTGGGAGCAGCCGGCGCAGGTCCGAGATGGTTCGATCCAAATCTTCCGCCAATTCCGGCACGATCTCGAGCCGGTAGGACGGCAAGTTGTCGGCCAGGAGGACCCCGTTGCGATCGTAGATGAGACCCCGGGTCGGCGCGATGGGTTGGAGGCGTACACGATTGTTGTCCGAAAGGGTGCTGAAGTGGCTATGACTCACCACTTGAAGGAAAAACAGCCGTCCCCCCAATAGTGTCATCAACAGTGTGAGCACGATGGCGGCCGCCACCGTTCGGCCTGTGAATAGCCGCCCTTCCTGGACCGTGTCCCTCAGCGCGTCATTTGATCGTGCCTGTGCCATGGCTGCCCGTCAGGTCACCCGAAATCGCCGGCGTAGATCGCGCAGGAGCACGAAAACCCAGGGCCACAGCAGTGTGCTCGACAACGGCGGCGCCAGATACCACCAGTCGGTCGGCGGGAATCCGCTGATACCGTTGACCCAGTGAACGGCTAATTGGTTGACCATCAGGAAAAGAAATACCGTGACGGCCTGCTCCCAGAGGGGTAGCACCCGCACCCGCTGATGGGATTTGAGTGTAATCAATGCCATCAGCGACATCGCCAGGGCGTGCTGCCCAAGCAGGGTGCCACGCGCGACATCCAACAGCAGACCGGTCAACCAAGCGATGCCGACGCCGACGCGATCGGGTAGCGCCATGCACCAGTAGAGCACGACCAGTGACACCCACTGGGGCCGCAACCGATCTGCCCACTCCGGTATCGGGACCAGGCAGAGCATCATCCCGATAACAAGCGTGAATACTATGACCCAGGTACCGCTGCGGTGACCCACATTCACTGGACCGCCCCCGTGGCGGCGGGCCCATCGGAGGTGCTTGGTTCCGGCTGCAGCGGCAGCGAGTCGGGCATACCGGGCTCGGGTGCGTGCTGGGCCGCTCGGTGGTCGACCAGCAGTACTTCTCGAATCCGGTCCAGTGCTGCTGTCGGGCGGGCGAGGATTCGCGCGAAAGGTCTGCCTGGGTCCGGCTCCACCCGATCCACGACGGCGACCGGATACCCTCTTGGGAATCGTCCACCGAGGCTGGAGGTGATCAACAGATCGCCTTCCCGTACATCGGTGTTGTTGGGGACGTATGGCAACTCCAACTCCCCGTACCGACCGGTTCCCAGGACCAACCCGCGCATGCCGGTGCGGTCCACCTGGATTGGTAATGCGTGGCTGGGATCGGTGATGAGCAATGCCGTGGAAGAGATTGGGCCCGCGTGCATGACCTGACCGACCACTCCCTGGGCATCGAGCAGCGGTTGACCGACGTACACGCCGGCACGTGTACCTTTCGCCAATACGATTCGGTGCCGATACGGATCGGCGTCGACGGTGACCACCTCCGCAATTACCGTCTTTTCGGGCAGATTGTCCGCCGAACCCAGCAGCCGGCGGAGGCGTCGGTTCTCGGCTTCCAATACGGTCAGCCTTTGTAGGTGGGCTGTGGTCAAGAACTGCATTTGGCGTAGGCGACGATTCTCCTCCTGCAGCGACTCGCGGCTGGTGAATTCATCCGATGCCCAACCGACCAGACGTGTCGGGATCCCGACTGCCTGCTGCAGCGGGTAGACAACGAGCGACAGGGCGCCCCGCAATGTCTCCAAGTGGTGGTGGCGATGGTCGAGTGTCATGAGAAAAATCGAGAGGATTCCGAAAAGGATCGCCCGCACACCCGTCGAGGGAGCACCCATGAACAGTGACTTGATTTCGCCCTGTCTTAGCGGTGCCAAATAGAGCCCCTCTATTGCGCGTGGCAAGTGATGGCCGATCAGGCTCGGCAGGACCGTGCAAACACGGGGGCACTATTTGCACCCCCGCAGGCATCCGATCTTTTCAATCCGCCAGATGAATTCGACATCTTCAAGGTTTGCACCGGCTTGGTCCAATCGATAGGTGGGCACGCAAAGCGAATGCCATCGCTCTCGGACGCCGTCGCGACAAATTGCCGAACCGAACGGCATGACGGGCGGGCCCGAACGTCCCGTCAGTCCACCGTGAAGGTCTCGACCCCCAATTCGTCCATCAGGTCCAGTACTTTACCGCCACCACGTGCCACGCATGTCATGGGGTCGTCGGCAACGATCACGGGAAGTCCCGTTTCTTCCATGAGAAGTCGGTCGAGCCCCCGCAGTAGCGCGCCGCCGCCGGTGAGAACAATGCCTCGTTCTGCGACATCGGCAGACAATTCTGGGGGCGTTGCTTCCAGTGCTGTTTTCACGGCACCGGTAATGCCTGACAGGGGATCCTGCAAGGACTCGAGAATTTCGTTGCTGTTGAGCGTGAAGCTTCGGGGGACGCCTTCCGCCAGGTTACGTCCCTTCACCTCCAGTTCCGTGACTTCGTTCGCCGGGTAGGCGCTGCCCAACTCGTGCTTGATCCGTTCCGCCGTCGCTTCGCCGACGAGAATGCCGAAATTTCGCCGGACGTAGTTGATGATCGCCTCGTCGAACCGGTCTCCGCCGATTCGCACCGACGCGGAGTATACGATTCCGTTCAGCGATATCACGGCAACCTCGGAAGTGCCGCCGCCAATGTCGAGCACCATGGAGCCGCGTGCCTCGTTGACGGGTATGCCCGCACCGATCCCCGCAGCCATGGGCTCCTCGATCAGAAATACCTCTCGCGCCCCTGCTCCGGCGGCCGACTCCTTGATTGCGCGTCGTTCCACCTGTGTCGAACCGCAGGGGACACAGACGAGTACCCGCGGACTGGGATGGAAGTAGCGACGCTCGTGAACCTTGCGAATGAAATGCTGGAGCATTTTCTCGGTTATGACAAAATCTGCTATCACCCCGTCCTTGAGGGGACGGATTGTGCTCAAGTTCCCGGGTGTGCGGCCAAGCATCCTTTTCGCCTCCATGCCAACGGCAGCGATGGTCTTGGGCCCGCCGCGGGTCGGATCTTGATGAATAGCGACAACGGATGGCTCGTTTAGGACAATACCCTGACCGCGCACGTAGATCAGCGTATTCGCGGTGCCCAGGTCAATGGAGAGGTCGTTTGAAAAAAGGCCACGCAGGCGCTTGAACATAGGAAACCGGATTAGTGAAGGGGTTGGGGCCGGAAATCGGGCGCGCCTAATCTAGCAACGCTGGGGATACCGGGCAAGTCGACAATTATGCTAAGTTTGCCGACCGATTTCGCAACGCGGTAAGAAGCGTCAATGTCGACGATCGACGGTCCCGAAGTACTCCGCATCGCCCATTTGGCGCGGATTGCGATACGCGACGAAGATGTTGCTCAGTATGCGCGCAATCTGACCGAAATCCTTCATTTGGTCGAGCGAATGAATCAACTGGACACGGACCGTGTCGTGCCGATGGCGCATCCTCTGGATGCTGTTCAGCGTTTACGTGACGACGAAATCACGGAAACAAACGAACGCGACAGGTTTCAGCGGCTTGCACCGACCACTCAGTCCGGTCTGTATCTTGTACCAAAAGTCATTGATTAACAGGACTGTTTCTGCCTGGGCCGCGGGTCCCCCGCATGTGCCGCTGCTTTCGGATTCATCCAATGCATGAAAGAACCGTTTCACAGCTGTCGGCGGGATTGCGCTCGGGCGAGTTCAGCAGCGTCGAACTGACGCGCGCCTTCCTGGATCGAATCGATCGGCACGATTCGAGTCTCAATTGTTTCATTTCCGTCGATGCGGATCGCGCACTGGCGCAGGCCGCCAGCGCAGACGAGCGAATACGCCGCAAGGAAGCTGGGTCCCTCACGGGCATTCCGATCGCCCACAAGGACATCTTCTGCACCCGCGGTCTGCGCACGACTTGCGGCTCGCGAATTCTGGAGAATTTCGTCGCGCCCTACGACGCCGCCGTGGTCGAGCGGCTGGAGCGGGCTGGCGTCGTGACCCTCGGCAAGACGAATTTGGACGAGTTCGCCATGGGGTCATCCAATGAAAACAGCTATTTCGGTGTGACGCGCAACCCTTGGGATTTGAAGGCGGTGCCGGGTGGCTCATCCGGAGGTTCGGCTGCCGCGGTCGCCGCTCGATTGTGCGCGGCGGCAACCGGCACCGACACCGGTGGGTCCATTCGTCAACCTGCATCGCACTGCGGAGTGACGGGAATAAAGCCCACTTACGGACGTGTCTCGCGCTGGGGCATGGTTGCGTTCGCTTCGAGCTTGGATCAGGGAGGCGTGCTCGCGCAGAATGCGGAGGACGCTGCGCTGTTGCTCCAGGCGATTGCCGGATTCGACGATCGAGATTCCACGAGCGCAGACGTTGCGGTTCCCGATTACCGCGAGTCCCTAATGAACGAGTTGGACGGATTGCGGATCGGGTTGCCGAGGGAATATTTCGAAGAGGGACTCGATCCGTCCGTCGCCGCAGTCGTAGAGGCCGCCGTGCAGGTGCTCCGTGAGCAGGGCGCCTCCGTGCACGACATCACATTGCCCAATGCGGATTTGGCGGTGGCGGCCTACTACGTGGTGGCGTCCGCGGAGGCTTCATCGAATCTGGCGCGCTTCGATGGCGTTCGTTTTGGTTATCGTTGCCAGAACCCTACGGACATTCTCGATCTCTACACTCGCACCCGTGGCGAAGGATTCGGAGCGGAAGTGAAGCGTCGAATCATGGTGGGGACTTATGTGCTCTCCGCCGGTTACTACGACGCGTACTATTTGAAGGCTCAACAAGTGCGCCGGGTAATCCGTAACGATTTCTCCCGCGCGTTCGAGCAGGTGGACGTCATTGCGGGGCCCGTATCCCCGACTCCGGCGTTCGCAATCGGGGAGAAGGCGGAGGATCCGGTGACCATGTACTTGTCCGATGTCTACACAATTTCTCCAAACCTCGCCGGATTGCCGTCCATGTCAGTGCCCGCGGGAATCGTGAGCGGCCGGCCCGTCGGGTTGCAACTCATCGGCAACTACTTTCGGGAAGGCCAGCTGATGCAGGTGGGACATCGCTATCAGCAGTCGAGCAGCTGGCATGAACAGATGCCGGAAGGCTACCGTGTGCGGCTCTGAGTGCGCCCTTGGTTGTTTAGCGCGGTCGGCCGATTGTGAAATGAGCTGTTCGGCTGATTACCATTCAGCGCAAAGAACCGAGCGCACTGGCAGGCGCCGGTGTCGTTGCTGCACGCCTTCGAGCATTGCATATCGAGTGGATCGTCCATGAGCCAGATACCCAATGGCTGGGAAGCCGTAATTGGACTCGAAGTCCACGCTCAGCTTTCCACGCGCAGCAAGATTTTTTCGGGTGCCTCGACGGCCTACGGTGCCGAGCCCAACACCCAGGCGTGTGCGGTCGACCTCGGGCTGCCCGGCGTGCTTCCCGTCTTGAACGCAGAAGCTGTGCGCATGGCCGTGTGTTTTGGCCTGGCGATAGGGGCCACAATCGCACGTCGGTCCGTGTTCGCCCGCAAGAACTACTTTTATCCGGATCTGCCGAAGGGCTATCAGATCAGTCAGTACGAGCTGCCAGTGGTCCAGGGTGGCGCCCTGCAAATCGAAGTGGACCCGGACTCGACGGTGCGCATCGGCATCACACGTGCGCACCTGGAAGAGGACGCCGGCAAGTCGCTGCACGAGGACTTTCACGGCATGACCGGCATCGATTTGAATCGTGCCGGGACACCGCTCCTGGAAATCGTATCGGAACCCGACTTGCGCTCCCCGGCTCAGGCCGTCGCCTACCTGAAGACGCTGCACACGCTGGTACGGTATTTGTCCATTTGCGACGGCAACATGCAGGAAGGCTCGTTCCGGTGCGACGCAAACGTTTCTGTTCGGCCCGTAGGAGAAACCGAAATGGGCACGCGAACCGAAACCAAGAATCTGAATTCCTTCCGATTCGTGGAGCGCGCTATCGAGTTTGAGATTGAGCGACAGGTCGACGTCATCGAGGCCGGTGGTCGGGTGATCCAGGAAACCCGTCTCTACGATCCCCAGGCCGGTGAGACCCGTCCCATGCGCGCGAAGGAAGAAGCCAATGACTATCGTTACTTTCCAGACCCGGATTTGCTGCCGCTCGTGATCGAGCCCGCGCTCGTCGACAGAGTGCGCTCAAACTTGCCGGAACTGCCGGATGCAAAGCGCGAGCGATTCGTCGCCGAATACGGTTTGAGCCACTACGATGCCGCGGTGCTCGTGTCCAGCCGGGAGCTGGCCGAGTACTTCGAGGGAACAGTCGCGCACTTGGGTGGGGAACCCAAACTTTGTGCAAATTGGGTGACGGGCGAACTGTCGGCTTATCTCAATCGTACAGGACTGGAAATTGCCGCGTGTCCAGTCCCGGCCCTGTCTCTGGCCGGGCTGCTGCGACGCATTCAGGACGGTACGATTTCGGGAAAGATGGCGAAGCAGGTATTCGAAGCCATCTGGAATGGCGAGGGCGATGCGGACGCCTTGATCAAAGAGCGCGGCTTAGAACAGATCGAAGATCTCGGTGCCATCGAACCCCTAGTGGACGAGGCAATCGCCGAGAATCCGAAGCAAGTGGCGCAGTACAAGGCCGGGAAAACCAAACTCCTGGGCTTTTTCGTCGGGAAGGTCCTGAAGGCCACGGGCGGTAAGGCCAATCCTCAGCAAGTCAACGAATTGGTCCGTCGAAAGTTGGATTGACCGGATGCAACTCGTCGCAACCTACTTTTATCTGTTCTTGGAGATTTGTCTGTTCCGTCGTGGGCCGCAGGACGTTCCCGCTTCCTACGTGTTGCTCGCCGTTTGTGGGATGCTGTACATGGCGACGGGCGTGCTGACGCTGCTCACACTGGCCTCGGCTCCCGAAAATGCCCTGCTCCACGCGATCA
>JBFGYN010000087.1:0-11522 GCA_041587415.1 Candidatus Competibacterales bacterium
GGTGGGTTGGGAATGTGCTTGCTCCTGGGCGCCGGCACTTGTGTCGCTGGCGGATGGGAGGTGAATCCAGAGGTCGTAGAAGGGTGCCGAAAGGATGTCGAGACTCCGCCGGCGCGCAGCCAGACACCACCAAACGCAATTAAAGTAAAGCCGCCAGAAAACGGAGCGTATGTTGGAGTCTACACCGCGTCAGCGCCGCGCGATTATCGCCGGTTTCTCGAGAAGACAAGCTATCAACCCCCGGTCGTGTTCATGTTTCACGATTGGCTGTCTGATTCGGACTGGGCGTCGAATAACCCTCACCTTCAGACCTTTCACGATCCTTTGGAAGAAGCCCCAACGGTCAACCCGTTGGAGCTTGCAGAGGATCTGGCCAAGGAGGGCTCCGTGCTGGCGTTGGCATGGGCGCACTCCTGTTGTGACTGGCATTCAATTCTCTTCTGGTTGGGGTGGAGAAAAACGGAGGTAACTCTGCCCCGCATTTTGCAAGGCAACTTCGACGATTATCTGAAAGAAGTCGCCGGCCAGGTCAAGGCATTCGGGCGACCGATAATGTTGACACTATTCAGTGAATTCAATTATCAGGGCAGCTTTGCATTTGGCAAGAGCGGTACGGAACTGATGACCGAAGTCGATAATATCTGCCGTTACTACGGAGATCCGGGTTGGCCGGACGGCCCGGAGCGGATACGAGACGCGTTTATCCACGTCATCGATCTTTTCAGGCAAGAAGGGGTACGCAATGTGACATGGTTCATGTACGCGGGGAGCCACTATATGGATCCGGATCATGAGGACCAGAGTCCTTGGCTGCATCCGAAGTATTTTTACCCCGGCGATGCCTATATAGACTATGTCGGGCAGAGCTCGTACTTCATCGATCCCACTATAACGCAAGACGTAGCAGCGACGGCTCCAATCGAGAAATCCCTCGAGCCCGGCTATAAAGCGTGGGGAACCGTCACGCAGCGCCCGCTTTTTCTCCCGGAGTTCGGTCCGGCGCAGCAAGATTCGACAAGCCGCGCCAAATTTCTCCGCCAAGTCTTCAACGAAATACTACCCGGCATGCCACGTATTAAGATTGTCACGATGGCAGATTTTGATCTGGCGGCCGATTGTTGCAGTGTGCCGCGTCTCGGGGAGAAGTTTCCGGACGAGATTGAGGCTTTGAAAGAGTCAGTGAAGGACAATCCCTACTATGAGAAAACGATTAAGCTTCATGAAGGGCAATGACTTTCTGCCTCTGCATGCGGGTAGTCGGAGTGAGGCTCCTCTCCCCATATACGTCCAGGGCGTATCCAGCCGGTGTCGGCAATCGACTCAAACCCGATTTGGGTGAGAGCTGTCGTGTGGTATCGAGGCCAAAGGCGTTGGCAGTAAGGTGGGTCGTTCCGAGCCTCGGTTCGTGGGCGATGGCCGTGTCTCTGCGCCGAGATTCTTGGCGACAATACGACCAAGAACCATTGACATTGCCAGGGTCAGCCAGATCTCCCGCATCATAGGCGTAATCATCATGAACGCAAACTGGCCCGCGAGGATAGCCACCATGACCTTCGCATAGATTCTTGTATCCTGGTGGTGCCACGCAGCTTTGAGCCACTGAAACGCACGAATCCATAGTCCGATGAACAACAACAGTGCGAACAGGCCGAGCTCCGCGGAAATCTCGAGAAAGCTGTTGTGGATAAGCGAGGGATGGTTGGGGCTCGTAGCCCAATGAGGAAGCAACTCGACATAGTGCGACACCGCTTGGGCATAGCCGACCCCGGTGAGTGGATGGTTGATAGTCAGAAGCAAGCCGCCCAGAGAGGACTGCACCCGAAACCCTAACGCCTCCGATCCGGGGTTCATGTTCGCGAGTCGGAATGCTCGCTCCAGATAGGGGATTCCCTCGATGGCTTGTAGCACGACGTCCGGTGCGTTTCTAGCGACTATTATTACCACGATGCCAACGACGCCGATGAGTATTGCGATATTTCGGCCCGCCCGGGAGCTGACGGCGAGAGCCACGTACAGAAAGACGCTCATACCTATCCAGGAACTTCTCGCATACGTGAGGTACCAGGCGACTAACAAGGCGCCCAAACCTGCGATCAGGGCCACACGCATGTAGAGATTGCGGTAGCAAATGATCTGCATGACGGTCATCGCGATGACGATCTGCAGGAATCCAGCGAGTAGGATGGGGTGGGTAGATGTTCCTTCTGCTCGATACGCCTCGCCTTCGATCTGCGACGCGCGCCAATCTCCGCCAAGTGAGATGCCCGTCTTGTACTGGATGATTGTGAACACTGCCTGGGCAACTCCGGTGAGCACGAGCACCCATACGAGTCTATCGAAGGATCGCCGATCCTGGACAAACGCAAGCGTGCAGAAGAAAAGCACCGGCATGACGATTAGCCCGGCGGCTTCTCGGGCAACTTCCCCAGGATTATCGACCAACAGGATCGAGATACCAATCCAAAAAAAGAACGCCAATGCGATGTAGCTCTCCGGCCAGAAAAGCGGCATTGGCCAGGGGGAGCGTCCGGCAAGGGCGTTAATGACCATGAGAAAGACGGCGATAGGAATAATGACGCGGCTGATCGTGAGGCCTCCACCAACTTCGACTGCGACCTGAAGAGTGGCCACTATCGCGTAATAGGCAAGTTCAGGAACGATTGCCATCAGGGCGAACACGATCCCGCCAACGAGGAGCACGACTGCCTTGGAAGAGATGAGGACTACGGACGTGCCGAGGACACCGCCGGCGGCAAGGGGGAGCAGGAATCGATTGACCAGAGAGCTCATCGTGGCCTGCGGTTCGGACTGACATCGCTTCCATTCGCGATCTTACGCCGGGCCAGCACCGATCCAATTCCCTTGTCGAGCGTCACTAGGGGTTCGCGATAATGCCGAGCGAGCTTGCTGCCGTCACACCAGAATCCATTGTCAATCATATGGCTCAGTCGCCACAGCTTGCCCGCTATAGGCCATGGTAGCAGCTTGAAAAGTCCTGGAAACCGCATCCCCATTCGGACAATCGTCCAAACCGACTCGGGCACTTTAAAGGGCTTGTAGGGGGCGCCCAATGAACGCGCCATATAGGAAGCAATCTCAACGATCGATGGCGACTCCGTGGCGATGCAGAACGTGTCATTGGCCGCCCGGGGATCCTGAGCGAAAGTTACAAGGATTCGAACAACGTCGTCGATGTGAACGATGCCCAACTTGCCGGGCCATGGAATTCGACTTATGAAATGATTTCGGCGCACCCAGTCGCCAAACAAACTGAACAAACCGTCCGCTCGGACATTCGGCCCGTAGGTGGTGCTAAGTCGAAAAATGATATAGTCGAATTTGTATGCAGGCTGAAGCATTTGCACGATATTCTCGCCGCGCAATTTCGTGCGGCCATATTCCGTGCGCGGCGTGCAGGGGCTCGACTCGTCGAGACCACGCATCGTGCGGCCCTTCGGATCGTATACGGCAGTCGAGCTGACGTACAGCACCCTCGTCCCGCTGAGCCGCGGCCCGAGTACTCGCAGCAGATTTTCCGTTCCCTCGTCGTTGGAGGAGTGTTCGAGAGATTGCGAGCTCGTCGAAGCCGCCAGATGAAACAGCACGTCGAACGAATTAATTTCCTCAGGCATCGGCTGCCAGGTGCGAATATCCGCGGGAATTGTCTCCACCCCGTGGCCTTGGAGCACTGAGCGTCCCGCACGCTCGAAATCGCTATCTTCGGGTTTGATCAGGCAAATGACGTTTTCACTGCCGAATCGTGCAGCCAACTCCCCCACGAGAGCTTGCCCAATGAATCCCGTGCCCCCCGTCACCAGACACCGCATGCTCGAGAACCCCACAACAAACCCATGCGCATTTGCACAGACGCACTGTCAGCGTATTAGTTTCAGTGATCCGGATAAGTCGTACAAGTGGCGAAGCATTCTGCCCTCGAGTGTTCCGGGGCCGGTGAACCGTATGTCCACGAAATGTATGGGTCGCCCCTTCGCACTGACTGTTTCCGCATTTCTGGTCATCCAGCACGCGTGGGTCTCCATATTTGCCATTGTTGCCGTGATTGCTTATCTTGCGGCAGTGATTGCATCAAGGGCTTGTACGATTTCCCGACGTTCGCTAACACTCTGGCGCGAAGGTCGCAAACTGCAGCGAGACTGCGAAATTTCGATGCGCTACTCTTCCCGGCATGCCGATTTGGCCGTGACTCGTAGCTCCATTCCGCGTCATCGGGATACCCGGCCGCGCGCGATTGGATCGAGCTTCGCCTGTGCTGCCGTCTTCGCAGCTGGAGTGGTCAGTGCTCAGGCAGTCATCGCGCAGGATGAGCCGGCATCGAGCATGTTATTTCAAAGTCAAGATCCCCGTCCCATACGCACGCTGCGCGAGCTGGTGCAGGAGACCCGACGACCTATCGAGGAAGGCCTTGTAACCGAGTTGACGTTCCTGCAAGCGATCCCGCCGCCGAAACGCTCCAGCGGATTTACGCCTCGGCTGAGCGTGGGGTTGGAGTACAACGACAATATCTTCTTCACCGCGACTCAGCCGACCTCGGATTCCATCGCACTGATCTCACCTGGAGTAAATTTCCGGCACGAGAGCGCGCGCCTGAATCTAGAGCTCGATTATTCGTTCGTGTCGTCTTTTTATGCTGAGAACCCCGACTTGAACGAAACTTTTGAGGAGCAAGTCGGTTTCCTAACGGCTCGCTACGCAATCGGGGAAAGGACCGACCTGGATGCACTCGTGGTGGGACATGCCTTCAAGGACCCCACATCTCAAATCATACCGGGTATCATTCCTCCGCGCGGCACGACCGTACAGAACCTAATCAACTTATCGGCGACACACGCCCTTGCGCCGGACCGTGGTCCGAATCTGAGATTCAATTTCAGGCAGATTCTTCTCGATTTCGAGGACCAGGTTGCGGTGAACAGCAGAACCTACGATCTCTCGGCGGGTGTGCAGTTTTTTGGTGCGCGCAGGAATCGTTTCGACGGTGAGTTCCGCGTCAGGTATTTTGACTTCGATAGCGGGCGTGACGTATGGACCTATGCCGCCTTCGCAGGGGGTGAGATGGAGCTGGCGCAAAGTCTGTACGGAGGATTGAATCTTGGACCTTTGGTTGCTGCCGGTGAGCTGCAAGAGACGGATGTGCTCGTGCATGCGTCGCTGCGTAAAAATTTCAGGGACGGCGATTTGGAGCTTCGATTCGAGCGTGACTGGACCACCTCGGGCGGTGTCGACTCTGTTTTATTGTCCCAGATTCTCTCCGGATCCGCGCAGCTGCAGTTGGGAAGTGGAGTGCAGGGCAGTGTGAAGTTGGGACTAGGAAGATTCGAATCTCTGGACGAGAGCGACTTCAAGATCTGGACGGTTCAGCCTGAGTTGGGGATCACGTATGCGGCAAAACCATGGCTGCTTTTTCGGCTCGCTTACCTGTTTACCTGGCAAAAACAGGATGGGATCGATAGCTCCGTGAATTCAAACCAGATCCTATTCAGCATTGTCGGTAGTCTATGATTCGAGAAGCCCACCGCTCTGAACTCAAGATAGCGAACGTACTTGATCTGCTTCGCGTCGAAGCTCAGAAAACGCGATGCCGCTGGTCATGAAGAATATCATGCCGACGACCGTCACTGGAATCCATTGCACCACCAAGAACAATACGCTGGCGGCAAAGGCTACCTCGTTGGAGATTCCGAGTGGTGTCAGGGCGAACACGAAAGCAGCCTGGATCGCACCGATGTAGCCCGGTGCGCTGGGGATGGTTACCGCGAGTGTCGTGACAGCCAGTACCACGAGTGCAGCAGGAACCCCCACGACAGTTTCAAAGGCCCAAAGGCATAGCCAGATTTCTATGCCCATGATCAGCCATTGGAGTACGGAATAGGCCAACAGTAGCAAAATCTGACGCGCCGACTGCAACGAGGCGAGCCCCACGATGACGTTTTGCAGGATGACGCGACCACGCTGCCGGATGATATCGGGCAGTCGACGAGAGATGGAATCCCAACACAAAGACAACAGCTCTGGCCATTTCAGAGCGAGAAAGATGCAGGCGCAGGCGATTGCTGTCAGCCCGGCTACGATCCAAGCGCTCACTCGCAGCTCTGGGGGCGCCTCGACAATAATTTGCGCTGCCACAAAGTACAACAGCAGAATGGCGACTATGTCGAGAATTCTTTCGGCTAGCAATGATGCGAGCACACCGCTGAATGGCTGGCGGAAACGCTGGCTGAAGACGATCGCGCGTAGAAGCTCGCCCAGATGAGCGGGCAGAAGGTTGTTTGCAGCGAAGCCGATCATCATCGAAGGTGTAGCGTCTCGCCAGGTGAACCGTCCGAGGGGCTGCAGAATCGCCGACCAGCGCAGCGCTTTAATCCAGAAAAAGAAAACGAGAAGAGCGAGAAACGGTGCCACGGACACGTATCTGGCGTCGACCAGCAACCCCCCCAATTTTTGGAAATCGACATCCCATAGCGCATAAAGTAGCGCCAGGGCCGTGACGAGCAACGCGGCCAGCGCGGATAGCCGCGCTTTTACCCTGTAGGCAGACCCGGAGCGGTTGGAGGCGATTGACTTCATTGCTACACGGAGATTCGCCTGCTACATTCCGATAAGACGCTTTTTCGGTCGGAGCATGGCGGACAACTGACATCGCCCGACACCGAAGAACTCGCGTCGCTCGACGTGTCTAGCGCAAACTGAAACTTTCCTAGATCCCGGTACGGGTGGATTGCTTTGAGCGTTTCGATTCGAACGTGCTCGTAACGGACGGTTGATGCAAGGGCCTTCACAGGTTATCAAGATTCTGCTTCAGGTGATCCGCCAGTCGGATTGCAAGCGCGATGATCGTCAGCGTGGGATTTGCCTGGCTGCTCGTTGGAAAGACCGAGCTGCTCGCGATGAATAGATTTGAAAGACCATGAACTCTGCAGGTTTTGTCCACGACGCCCATTGATGCATCGTCGGCCATTCGGGTGGTCCCTATGTGATGGCCGATCACAGTGGGATGCTGCTGGATGGATTCAATGGGATCGGGGTCGCTGAAAGACAGATAGCCACATTCTTGTCGTCGCAACTCGTGGTCGATCAGCAAGTGAGCGCGGTATACACTGTCGATATCGTCCTGGTTGATGCGCTGATCGACGTGAAGGCGGGAAATTCCAAAATCATCAGTCTCCTTGGAAAGCGTAACTCGACTGTCGGGATTCGGGGACTGCTCCTGATGGTAGTAGAGATGATAACGGTTACTTTTGGACTTCAGCAGCAGCGACGGAAGCCGCCGAGCATTCAGGAAGCGCTGGCGGCCGAACGTCGGCAGGAATGAGAGCACTTCGGGCGCGCCCGCGAGCACGTTTTGAATGTGCCATCGATACAGTCCGAGCTTCCCTCGCCCTAGTGACTCAACACCTTGTCGCTTGGCCAGGCGCTTTGCCAGAAAGGCGAGCGACAATATCGCGCTGCCGTGTTCCGGATCCTCGAGCCATGGGCGATCGAGCAGGGCGTAGATGTTGAGCAAACGATGCTGTCTTTGAGCCGTCTCGGACAACGAGAGACGTCGCCTGCAGTAGACACCATCCCGATCCGTCTCGTATCCGACTATCACGGCTCTCGGCTGGTTGATGGTGACTTGCGCAACTACTCCCTGAACGTGCGACATGTATCCCCTGCCAAGCCACCCGAAATCCTGTGCAGCGCGGCTTAGATGAAGTGCCCGCGAGTGCAGCAGCAGGCGGGTGACCTCCAGAGCGCCTCCGGCGAGCACTGTGCAACGTGCATGTACCTCGAAGCGATTTCGACCCAAGGAGCTGACGGCCACCCTGGAGACCCGCCTGCGTTCTTCGCTCAGGTCTACGTCCAGAGCCAGTGCATTGAGCAACACCCGCAAAGACCTCGCGCGCTTGAGATGCGGCGAATAGGTCTTGCCGAAGCGCGTAGGCGGACTCCAACGCTCCAGGGTGCTGGTGACCAGCACACCGTTCTCGAGTCCGGCAATCATGTCGTTAGGCGCGTCCGGCAGCGCGTTCTCGACGAGGTACTCCGGGGCGCCGCACTGGCAGTAGTAATGGGCCCGCCGATAATAGCCGTCGAGCTCCTGTCGCGTCATCGGCCAGCCGCTGAAGGGGACGTAATCCCGTGTCGCGAAATCGATGTCGTCGAACGGGATGCATCTACCGCCCCACAAGGCCGTCGTACCGCCGAGGCCCCGGCTCCGACCCCGATCCAGGGGTACCTGTCTCAACGGGTCGGCGACGCTGCCGGCGTAGAGCCGTTGGCTCGTACCGGCGGTGCGCTTGCCACCGGCCTCGAGAACTACGATGTCAAGGTCCGTGCCGGCGAGCTCCATCGCAAGAGTTATTCCCGCTGCGCCTGCACCGACGATGCAGACGTCGCAGGAAATCCTCGTGCCCGAGGGGATCTTGCGTGCGTCGGATATCACGTTTCGTGGCAGCGCTCGGACATTAGAGGCCGAGATATTGCAGCGTTCCTGGAGTCAGAGGCGGAGCGTCGATTGCAGCCAGAATTTCGAGGAGATGGCGACGGCAGGTAGCGCCCGCAAGCACCACGTCGATGTCGTCGCGCTGCATGAGATATCCGAGGGCAAGATCCACCGGGCCGAGATGGTTCGGGTCCCGCATGCAGGCGTCCCGAAGTCTGGAATCTCGAAAAATCGCGCCCCCCGAGAATGGCTCTCGGCAAACGACGCCGACCTCGCGTGCCTTCGCCTTTGCCAAGACGCCCTCTATGTCCCGCACGTTGAACAGATTTCCGGCCAGTTGCAGGCAACTGATGCCCGGCTCGTTCAGCCATACCCTCGCATCTGCCTCGGTGCGACAGGACACGCCAAAGTAGCGAATCTGCCCCGCTCGACGTTTCCGCTCCAGGACTTCGATTATCGCAGGCCCAAACTCCAAATCGCCGGGAGGGTTGTGTAGCAGGAATAGGTCCAAATAGTCGGTGTGCAGGCGACGCAGGCTCCCCTCTATTCGCTTTTCGATGTAGACAGGCTCGAAACATTGATGCTCTTGCTCCTGGCGGGCCTTGATACTTCTCTGGCGCGCCGCGACCCATCTTCGCATCAACGGTTGCGCAAGTGGCTTTATCCAGCGGATGAGCGACTGAGGTGCGCCCAGCGTCAACCCAGCCTTGGTGCACAGAACCACTTCGGAACGGCGGCCTGCGACAACTCGTCCAAGCATACGTTCGCTATCGCCTTGGCCGTATAAATCCGCCGTATCAAAAAACGTTACGCCTTCGTCAAGGGCGGTCCCGAGGGTGGCGAGGACCTCTCGCCGTGGATACTTGGTGGAGATTGATGCTATACGAGCGCAGCCCAGCCCCAGGACTGAAGGTCGGAGATCGGTGCCTCTGAGCTGACGGTACCGCATTGAGAGCGTGCTTGAGAGCATGGAGTCGCGCTCAACTGCGTGAGCGCCACTCCTGGATGCTCCTCGAACCATCACAAGGAGCGTTGATGTAGTAGATCTCGCTCGTTTGTCTTGCGATCTCCTTCCATGAATGCTTGCGGGCTGCGACGCGAACGCCGGCCAGAATTGACTCTCTCAGAGTGCCGTCGCTTAGAATCCGAGTGATCGCATTGGCGAGCTTCTCGGGTTCTCGAGGTGGCACGAGAAATCCCGTGTTTCCGTCATCGATGACCTCTTCGAAGCCGCCCACACGTGTTGCCACGACCGGCTTCAGGAACCCAATGGCCGACGAGAGCACGCCACTGTTCCAGCCGCTCTCGTACGGAAGTACAACGACATCGGCGGCGGAAAAGTAGCCGACCATCTCTGGGAAACTGACATATTCCGGCCGGAATGTCACTGATTGTTCGATGTTGAGCTTCTGAATTTCTTGCCTGTAAAGTTCCGGATCATCGTGAGCTTTTCCAACGACGATCAAATATGCTTCTGGGACAGCGCGTAGGATTGCGGGCATGGCCCGGAGGAGGTAGATAATACCCTTTCGGGGTTCGATCAATCCAAAACAAAGTATCAATTTGCAGCCTGCTGGCGTCTCAGGGAAGACCGGTGGTGTGTAGTCGCGAATGAAAGCGGTGATGTCCGCCATCGGCAAGACCGAAATCCGTTCCCCATACACACCGAACAAATTTCGGACTTGCTCTTCGTTATGCTTTGCATTCAAGAAGACATGCTGCATCCGGCTGTAGAGAAGGCGCAGCATCCGTATGTGGCGCCGACGCATTCGATTGGGGAGTACATCCTGTGGCGTATACACGAAGGTGGCGTCGCTGAGGGCGCCCAGAATTTCCCGCAAGAGCAAGTACAGCGTTGGATGCTGAGCCCCCTGCATATGGATGATCTGGGGCTTGAAACGCCGGATAAAGCGGAAGAATCGCAGCAGGCGAAGCGGTCGCGGAGTAAATCGATCGAAAACCTCGATTGCGTCGTAATCCCTTGGATATGCTTTCGTCTCGAAGTCGATGGCTGTGGCGAGAGTTACCTGATGTCCGTGACCCACCAGCGCGTTAGCGAGATTGTGGGTGTACTGCAGCGTGCCTGCACTGGCCGCCGGTGCAATCAAGAGCACCCTCATGGAACATCAATCGAGACTATGAGGACGGCCATTGAACTCGGATCGTTCATGATGCGAGGTAGGTTTGAATCTGGCGCAGTGAGACGGTCCGCATGTCTTCAGCCGCGTTGTAGCATTTGTACCAGGATACCGTCTCGTCAAGCGCCCTTTCGAGGTTCCAACGCGGTCGCCACCCGAGCCGTGCTCTGGCTTTCGAGCAGTCCAGCTTGAGGTAACTCGCCTCGTAGAGGGGATCATATTCCGTATCGTAACGGACGCTTCCATGCCCCCATCGGCTGCTGATTTGCTGGGCAACCCATCCAGCAGTGCGCACATCGTCGTCGTCCGGGCCGAAATTCCAGGCCTCTCCGAATGTCGGACCTTCCAGATACAGTTGCTGTGCGAGCATCAGGTAACCGGCCAAGGGCTCCAGGACGTGCTGCCAAGGTCGTACAGCGTCAGGATTACGGATTGTGACCGCCTGCCCTTGCGAGAAGGCCCGCACGATGTCCGGGACCAGCCGATCCGGTGCCCAGTCACCGCCGCCTAAAACGTTGCCGGAACGCGCGGTAGCGATCGCGATACCGTGTTCGGAGTAGTGTTTTGGATTGAAAAAGGAACTACGAAACGCCGTCGTCACCAGTTCGGCGCACCCCTTGCTACTGCTGTACGGATCGTGGCCGCCCTGGATATCAGACTCGCGGTAGCCCCAGAACCAGTCGCGATTAGCATAGCATTTGTCACTGGTTATGTTCACGACAGCCTTGACCTCGTGCACCGGTCGGACCGCATCCAAAAGATGGACTGTGCCCATGACGTTCGTCGAGTACGTGATCTCCGGATCTTCGTACGATTGCCGTACCAGGGATTGTGCGGCCATATGAAAAACGAACTCCGGGCGGAACTCATCAATAAATCGACGTAGCCGATCCAAATCCCGAACGTCGCCATCAACACTTAGCATTCTTTTGGCGGCGTCA
>JBFGYN010000088.1:0-11511 GCA_041587415.1 Candidatus Competibacterales bacterium
CCAGGTCAGATCCGCCAGTTCCTCTGGCATGGTGCCAGCGGCGTCCGCTCGCTCCCCAATGTCCCCGAGCCCTTCCAGTTCCAGCTTCTCGAACTCGGCCTCCAACGCCGCGCCCATCTCCTCTTCGCTTTCCTCGACAACCCCTTCAATTGGCGCGAAAAATTGAGTGGTCTCGTCCAAATCGAATGACTCGTCGGGAACGATGGAGTCATCGAGTTCGGGCTGTTCGAAGCTCGGCGACGACATGTCCGTCTCGAGCCCGTCGTGCGCGGCTGTCGTCGGCGGAACTTTCGAAACCGGTGGTGCCGGTTCGTCTGTTTCCGCTCGCGTATCGAGGTCGAGGTCGGCAGGCATGTCTCTAGCCGGCGCCACATTGGCGTCGAATTCCAGTGCCTGGGTTTCGGCCACGTCTTGCCGCGGTTCGTCGAGGCTCGGCTCAGTACGGCCGCTATCCTCGTGGTAATCCGCCAACAGCGAGGGATCTGTTTTCGGCTCGATTCGATCGCTCAGGTCTTCGTCAGGTGTCGTCTCCGGGTGCGATGGTTCCGATACGCTCTCCAGCGGCTCCGCTCGACCGTCCAGTGCAAACAATCGGTGCTCTGGACAGATGACAACGCCCATCGCGACCACGTTTGCCCAGAGGCCGCCCAGTTCCAGTCGCGTCTGATATTTCTCTGCATGCGCTGCAAAGGATTCGGCGTTTCGCCGAGCGTAATCCACCTCTAGGCGCTTGAACACCAGGGCGTCGTCGTCGGGGTTCTCGACGATTGCATCGGTAAGAACCCGAACGGCCTCTTCGAAGTTGCCCACCGCCACCAAAACATCCGCCTGCTTCAGAGGGTTCGGCAACTCCGGCGCCTGTTCTTTGGTCTCGGGGGGACTGTGCTCGACCTTCTTCCCTGCCGGAGCCCGGGCGAGCGCAGGTTTCCGAATCGTCACCTCGGTGGCCTCTTCCCTGGCCCTTCGGCGCAGCACGGCCCGTCTCACCAAGATCAGCAGCAGCAGTAGCGCTAACAGGGCACCACCGCCCGCCAGAGCCAGGTTCTCCGGTCGGCTCAGCATCGCAAGAATTCCAAGTGCAGCGGGTGGCAGCAAGGAGCCCAAATCCGCAAGGGCGTTCGACGCGCCACTCGCTTCAGGTGTCGTGGCCGATTCGGCGACTTCTTCGAGCCCGGGGTCCGCAACCAATGTTTCGTTCTTCGATGACGGCGCCTCTGCTGTGACAAGGTCCTCAGAAGCGTCGACGGTCGGCGACGCCTCCGTCAGGGTGCTGACCTCCTCCCCAGTGCCTGCCTCCAGCCCCCGAGGCTCGGTCGTGGCATCCGTCGTACTGAGCATTTCGGCGTCGACGCCGTCCGGCATACCCAGCGGGCGAGACGATTCGTCGAGCGGTGTCGTTGCGCCCAGGGAAGTGTCGTCTGTTGCGCTGTCGATTTCGGCCGTCGGCGTTTCCTGATCGGCGATCGCCGGCTCGTTCCCGGCAAGGCGCTGGTCGCTGATTTCACCCAACGCACCGGTGGCCATCACAATGTCGTCAACGGCAACGACGGTGGGTAAGCGCTCGACAAGTTGATCGATACCGGCCAGTTTGAGCCCGAGTCCCCCATTGTTCTGGACTCGCACGAGGGCTTGCTTGCCCTCGGAAATGCCCGGTGCGCCTGCCGCGCCCTGTGCATCGCGGTGAGCAGCGCCTGCAGTTGCGCCGGCATCACCCGGCGGGGCCTCACCGGAATAACCGCCTTCGGTCGGGACGAGGCGAACTTCGGCCACGGGCGATACCGCGTCGGACGTTGCTTGCTGCGTGGCGGACGCTTCATCAGCCGGCGTCGAAGGCGCGGTTTTCGCGCTGGCAACGCTCGCTTGAGCCGTCGGTCTTGCCTGCCAATCCGCCCACTGCCGGCCGGCTTCTGCCACGGCTTCCTGGCGGGTACGGGCAAGTGCCTCCTCGCGGCTCGGCACCTGTAGGATCGCGCCTCGATTCAAGCTGTTGACGTTGCCCGCCCTGAACGATTCCGGGTTCGAATCCAGAATCGCCAACATCATCTGCTGTATGGTGACGCTTTGATCGGGCCGCACGGTTTTCGCGATTTCCCAGAGGGTTTCGCCCGACTTGACCGGTCCATAGGAAGAGCCATCGTAGGCAACACTGTCGCCCCGTGGAGCCTGCGAGGTACGACTGGTTTCCGGGTCGTCGGCTCTCGACGATCCGACCGTGATCGAGGGCGAGGATTGGGCGTAACGGAATGGGCGACCTGGGGGATCGAGGAATAGCGAGTACTCGCGAAGCAGTGTACCACCCGGCCAGTTCACCTCGACGAGCATGTCTAGCAGAGGCTCGCGAATCGGCGCGCTGGAGCGCACCTCGATGTACGGGCGTTGTCCTCCGGGGCGGACCAGTTCGAATTCGAGCCGCGAGAGTACCGGAGAGCGTTCGACCCCAACGGTGGCGAAATGCTCCCGCGAGGCGAGACCAGCCGCCAATTCGTCCAATTCACCGGGCTTGGCCGCCAACACGGGAATGCGGGCATTCAGCGGCTGATCCAGTGCTGAACGTACCTCGACCGGCCCTAGCCCGAGGGCTATCACCGCACTTGGGAGGGCCGCCAACGCACCAAGGCCGACCCGCAATATGCTCCTCGTCATCCAATCATTCCCCGGTGATTACTGGTCCCGGACATCCCTGGCACTCCATTGGTGACCAGTGAAAACTCGATGCCAAATCCGACCACGTTTGCCCGATTGGCCGAAGACCGTCATAAATACGATTTGGTCAAAATTTCTGCGATCTGGACGCTGTTCAAAGCCGCACCCTTTCGAACATTGTCGGAGACGACCCACATGCTCAGTCCCCGAGGGTGGGAGATATCCTCTCTGATACGGCTGACGTATACTGGATCAGTGTTCGCTGCCTCCGATACGGCAGTTGCGTATCCTCCGTCCTTGCGCTCGTCCAGCACCACGACTCCCGGCGCATTGGAAAGCAAATCACGTGCCGCAACTTCCGTGATCTTGTCGTGGGTCTCCACGTGCAGTGCCTCCGAGTGCCCGTAGAACACAGGAATCCGGACGGCGGTCGGATTGACCTGAATCCGCTCGTCTTCCATGATTTTTCGGGTCTCCCATACCATCTTCATCTCTTCCTTCGTGTAGCCGTTTTCCAGGAAGACATCGATCTGCGGCAGCGCATTGAATGCAATTTGCTTTGGGTAGACCCGCCGCTCGATGGACTCACCCTTGAGCGCCGCTGCGGTTTGATTCGCCAGCTCCTCGATCGCTTTCTTTCCCGTCCCGGATACGGCTTGATAAGTCGCCACATTCACACGTTCGATGCCGACCGCGTCGTAGATCGGTTTTAGGGCAACAACCATTTGTATGGTGGAGCAATTTGGGTTCGCAATGATCCCTCGCTGCGCGTAACGGGAAATCGCATCAGGATTGACCTCTGGCACGACGAGCGGAATGTCCGGCTCGTAGCGAAACTGGGAGGTGTTGTCGATGACGACGCACCCTGCTTCCGCTGCGCGTGGTGCGAACTCTGCCGAGACGGCACCGCCGGCGGAGAACAACCCAATTTGCACCTTCGAAAAATCGAACTCCGCCAAATTACCGACGGTCAGAACATTTCCCGCAAAATTGACTTGCTTGCCGGTGGATCGGCTGCTCGCCAAAGGATACACTCGGCGCGCCGGAAAGTTCCGCGCCGCAAGAATTTCGAGCATGGCTTCGCCTACTGCTCCCGTAGCGCCCGCTACGGCAATGTCGAATTCTCTTGGCATGTTGTCATCTCACCTCGTTGGGAATCCCGGTCCAGTGGATTCCTGGACAAATTCTAGCTGTGGCACTGTCCCCGCGAACACGCCCTGTTTCGGTGCGATACCCGGAGAAAATGCTGAAACGGTTGCGATTTGCTGTAGCCGAATCCGTGGCCCATGCCTCCCGCAACCCAATTACCTTTGCAGCAGATGCTCGTCACGTCGATACCGAGCCCGCTTCTACCGAAGCGGGAACTGACACGTCGCTTGCAAGACTCGACAAGCGGGCGAAATCAGCTTGGCGACAAAAAACAATGTGTTACGTCTGTCTCCGAGGACCGAATTGCGCACCAGTCTATCCGGGCGCGTTCGACCGAAAAGGACATTGCCCCTCCGTCGATCCGGTCCGGGCAAGGGCAACATGCGTGGCGCGTTGGGCGGACCGCGGAATTGTATGCCAAGGTCTACTCAAATGCCCGGAACCCGGCGAGACTTCCCGACTTGATAATCGGTGACGGTGGCGCGTGGAGTAGTTTACCCCACGGCCCCGAGATGAACGAAACAGTTTGATGCTCCGCTCCATCGGCCATCGGGATTACGCCCCTGGCTTGGTGTGCAGCGTGGGTCGAACCGGAGATCCTATCGTCGGGACCCGATTGCAGGTAGGGATGCCGGCCACTGCGCTCGGCGCGCCACGGCCACACGGCTTGGCCAGGCTAATTGCCGACCACAGCGTGCAGATACCGGTCGATGTGATCGCGCAGTCCCACGCGCAAGGCATAGTGTTGAAGATGCAGGGCCTGCTGAAACTCCATGATGCGGCGCGTATCGTTGGGGTCGTCCGTCAGAACCAATATCCGTCCGGAATCAGCGGCCAGTGGAACGATGCCTCGGCCCCGCATCGCGCCCAGACGCAAGCCCTTTGATAGTCCCTCAGGCGGGCTCAACTCCGGGTCGAAATCCAAGAAGGGCACTTGGTAGTAGCGCTCGAGGGATGAACCCACCAATTGGGTCGAAAGGCCAATTTCCTTCACCAACGCGCGGGCCACGTCTACGACGCTGCGCCCGCCGCGCTGCAGTCGCTTCAGGTCGTCCGCCCCGACGCGGTGAGTTCTGAGAAGATATTCGAACGGCGACCCCGTGGCCCGGAAGTCGTAGCGAAGTTTCTGCGCAATGAAACGCCCTACCGCCTGTATTCGCCCCAGATCGTGGAGCCCGAACGCCCGCCCCACTTCCCGGTTGGCCACCTCGAGCACACCGAGTAGCACGCCCTTGGACACGAGCGGCACTACGCAGAGGGTTCGAGTGCGGGTTCGACGAATCCGGTCCGGACTCGGGTCGAACCGCAGGTGAGGGTGAATCTTTCGCAGTTCTTCCGCATCACGAACGTCCACAATGAGCACGGGTTCCTTGGTCATCGCTACATAACCAACCACGGAGCCGGGGCCGAGGGGAACGAAATGCCGCCCACCCGCGGCGACCGCACCGTTGCTCTCGACCAATTCGTGATGTTTCCTGGATCGCTCGTAAAGCGAAATTCGCTCGGCGCGGAATAGGGATCTCAGTTGCGGTTCGATCGTCCAGGCTAGGGTATCCGCCAGGCGATCCGACTCGAAAATGTCGAATATGACGGGGTTGAGACGCCGCTCATAGTCGTCGTCTCCCACCTCGCTCGCCAAGCCACGGGTGATAGCAAGGTTCGACCCTGACTGCGTGATGCGGTTTGTGCGGCTGCTGACTGGCATGGAAAGAACCTGCCAATACCCTCGAATTACCCACCTCTGCAGAGAATTGCACGAGCTGTGCCAGTACGGTTCCCCCCATTCAACGTCGTAGTGGGCGGCCGGCGCTGCGCCCGGTTAGGCCCCGCGTGGATTCCTTCCATCATGCGCAAATGGGAGCTTAGACTCCCGAGCCGGTCGACACGAGATGCCCGCGCCGGGAGGCAGTACGACCACCCTGGTCACATTCTCACATTCGACGGTGGTGCCTGCGCTTCGCCGGTGCAGGTGCCCAGGCTCGCATCGTTCACTGCGCAATTGTGAACAGAGTCCAAGCAGTGGAATAGTCTGGGACGATACAACACTCCCTGGAATCCGTGCGCCGTCAACTGGGTGTGCCCTTTGGGAAATCGACCAAGATCCTGCTGCCGAGACTCGGGTTCGGGCAAGGACCGATTCCCGGTCACACTGCAAGATCTCCCCGCTGCGCTCGGACTTTGATCGGTCTCGAACGGTTTCGTTTATCATGGCCCACTTCGGCACCACGCAATATTCGGGCTTGGCATGGCGGCGTTCCATCTGCCTGACTGTGGCTCACTGCAATGATCAGCTCGACTCACCGACAACCAACTGATATGGCAACAATCGGCAACCCAATTCGAGAATGCTGCACCGTATGCGGATGCGCAGCGTTCGTCCCTGGTCCCAATGGCCGGATGAGCCGGCGCAAATTTCCACCGCGGTGCTCAAACTGCGGGTCCCTGGAGAGACACCGTCAGTTACGTTCGGTCTATGGGCGTTTTGATCCGGCCAGCCTCGCGAACATGGATGTACTCCAATTGAGCCCCGACATCGGCGTCGATCGCGCTTGGTTCGCGCGGTATGAAGTATCGGAGTATTTTGGGAGCAACCACTTGGACCTGGAGAACATCGATAGGCCCGAAGCCCGCTACGATTTGGTGATCTGCAATCATGTCCTGGAGCACGTTGCAGACGATCGTCGAGGATTTCGCGAGCTACTGCGTATAACCCGACCCGACGGATTGGTTCAGATTACCGTTCCGTCTCCGTACACTCAGGCCAAAACCGTTGACTGGGGATTCCCTCGAGCCGAATCCCACGGCCACTACCGGGGTTACGGCCGCGACCTGATCGAGCGATTCATGGATGCGGCCTCCGGTGTAAGCATTCTCGAGATCGACGTGTTGGATCCCGTCACTGGTGACGGGGGGTATGTCTATTTTTGTGGTCGTAGAGCGTCCGTGCTGCGGGATCTCGCGACGCGGTATCCCAAGAACCGGCTCCACGAGCCGTCTCTCTGACGGCGAAGCCAATTCTGTTTGCCGCTGCCGTTCAGGACACCCCACTTCCCCCGTGCCACCCTAGAAACGCCAACCCGAACATTGCTTGGGGCCGCATGAGTCTGTCGCCAAAATCTTCATTGCAGAGCATTGATTCAGCGCGAAAATCGGCGAGTTGGGCTGTTATTTCCGTGCCCCGGCGATTCCTGGATGGAATGCTCCGTCATCTTACCAGGGGTCGCTAACACCGTGCTGTCGCGGGGACTGCACAGTGGTGGAATCACCGATTTACGAGAATTCCGTATGAGTTCGAATTACCCGGTCGGTTTGACTATTACGTTGACGACCCGACGCAATATTCCGGCTAGTTCACGGCTACGACGCATTCAATGGATGCTTGTCGGGATAGATGTCGAAGGTACTCGAGACGTGCAATGGAAATGCGGATTCGCTCAGCTAAGTCCGGGTCCGGCTCGTCGATGATATGGAGCAAATCCTCGTAGAAGAAAACACGGAAACTGTCCACGTAGCGAACCTTCCTATCCACGTCCAGAACCAGGTTGTCAAGACCATAGAGGTCCACGACGCGACCATCCTCGTCGTACCAATGCGTCGCAACCTCGATGAACGTTTCGAGCGCTACCCGCGCAATCCTCAGACGTCTGACCAGTGGAATGGCCTCAGATTCATTTGCGGGGTTGGCGAGATTGAACCAGGGTTTCACCGCCTGAGCGACGACGATTACGTTAGCCTCCTCGCCGACAACCGTTCGCACGAAAATAGCCCGGGGCACGATATCGCCAAGCGCGACCCGCAGCATTCGGTACTCCTTGTTGAGCACCCGAACGTCTCCCCATGACGCCGATTCGAGATGGTGTTTGACCACCAAATCCAGTGTCGAGCGCTCCGCGTCGCGCACCAGAGTTCCGGAAATCCGCCACACGTTGCAATGAAAGCCGGTGGTGGATATCAAACTGGCTCGATGTGACTGGGCATCGAGACACCGTATGCTGCTCGGAAGGCGATCGGTTTCAGCGCTCACTGACCCGCCTGCCAATATGCCGGGTCACTGGGTTCCCACATTGCGGGTGGTAATTTCGAGATCGGTAAATCCATCCACATCCCGGGCTGCCGTGTAGACGCTGCTACCGTAGGTGACGTGAAGATACACTTCGCTGCGAGCCGCGAGGGCCTTCCGCGCTGCATCCACGTCTACAGCCGCCCCCGCGCGAACCGACAAGGGCACGCTCATCAAAAGTCCCCACTTCCCCTCGACACCGGCAAATTGAACCACTCGATTCAATTGCTCGAGCAAACGGATCCTACGCTCTTCGTCGTTGAGCTCAGCAAAATCCATGAGTTCCTCGTGCACCGGCGACATGTCAAAATGGAACCTGAGGACGTCCGTTGCCGGATTGTAGCGAATCGCGGAAAGGCACAATTCCCGCTCCGAATCGCGGTCGAGCCAGTTCCCGCATTCCGCTGCCTCGTGCACCCGAAAAATAAACAGGTCCAGTGCGCTCGGAGGTGTCTCGAGTAGCTGGCGAATGGGCATTGAAGGCTCCGCAAAACCTGGCATGACGGCTCCGAGGGCGAGGGACAGAGAGAGAAACAAGCATTGTGAAATTCTTGTCATTGGTGCGAATAATCCGAGATTCTAGGCGCGACAGCCGATCATCAGCGACGGGCGTTTGTCGCGCACAGTGCTACGCTAGCGAAATTGGATTGCCAGTTTGGCTGGTGGTCGGTAGACGTGTCCAGCATTGCCAATCCGGAATGACGACCAGAGAATCGATGTCGGAAGTGGGTGTTAGCGCCGAAACGCCTGGCGTTTGCCCAAACGTTGCGCCGGGATCCAGGTCTTTCGTGCAGGGTTGGCCAGCGAGCGCCACGACAGCACCGCGGATACAGTCTGTATCGAGGAATCAAGCCTAACCCGGATATTTCACCAGGGCGGCTGCGAATTCCGCCAGCATCCGGGGTCCCTGATGAAGTATCCGGGCTAACATTGCGTCTGAAATGATTGACGCAACTAGACAATGCGGCTTGTTCTGGTGCAACCCCGCTCAATGTTCGGGCGTCTGGAAAAGGGGGCGCCAAAAACCTGGCAGTGGAAACGGTTGGAGGCTGAACGATGTTTAGAACGCTTGCGGGAATCACGTGCGCAACGCTGTTGCTACTCGGTGGATGCACAGGTTACTCCCTACAATTTCAGGGTGGCGCAGTGAACCTCGAGAAAAGCGGAAGCGTCAGTCGCTATACGAGTTGGGAATCGCTCAACGACAACGCAAATAGATAGTGCCGGCCCCTGCCGCTGGTCGTGGCCCCGATCCGATGGCTTCCGAAGGGAATTGTTCCGGCGAAAGGCCCGTCCCATAAGCTGGCTGTATTTCGGCAAGGTGAGCAACGCCCGAGCGCTTGCCGGAGGGCGTGCCCCTCCTTCGGCAACGTCCGGGCTAAGAGTTTGCAGACGCGCGTCGTGTTGGCGGATGTGGTCACTCTGCAAAGTAACGAGGTGCCGGGACGGGACAGGCGATGGTCTTTCAACGACTCGGGTGCGTCGCGACGAAGTGCTTGAGCACCAGTTCCAGGTGTGACGCCCGCTCCCCATCACCCCGATTCCGTGCTTGCCGAATGTCGTCGAGGATGATACGCCGGAGCATCGGCGTGCCCTCATCCAGGTGCACCAGGTAGTTGGCCATCTCTGCTGCGACCATCGGCGGCATGTGTTCGTGCTCGGCGATGGCATCGATCTCCTCCTCTGTCAGGTCAACGAAGTCAACACAGTCCTCGTAGGTCAACATCTTCTTGCTCCTCTATACCGTGCTGGGGGGCGGACAGGTTCGAGGGCGGCGCTCTGCGGGCCGCCGCCCTCCCAATGACCGTAGCGCTGCTGCCATGTTGACTCTGACTCGCCAGTGTTGCGTAAGGTTTCCTGCCCGGATTGTCATCATTTCGTAGCCTACTCCAGTTGACGACTTCTTCTTTTGCTCTGGGTCAAGTTGCGTTCATTCACGCGCAAAGATTTTGGTACCTGGCAGCCTGTCGGACATTGGCGCGACAGACGATAGTGACTCGGATGCATACCTCGACGATATCTCCTGTCACCCCTCCAAAAGCGGGACGAGTCCCTTCTCGTTGATCCACCCGGTAACGAGCCACGCTGGCGTGCTATCGAGACTCACGTTGCGTACGGTCACACCCTCCGCTGGTGGTGAGCCGATTTCGGATGGATCCGACTCAGGAAATTCGCAGGCCTCGACCCTTCCTGTGTGGCGTTTGAACGTCTCGCAACAGACGTAAAACGGAACGCCCTGATCGTGGGCTGCGAGGGCAACGAGGTAGGTTCCCACGCGATTAACGATCGTACCGTCGGCCATGATTCTTTCGGCGCCAACCAACACGCAATCTGCGCGTCGAACGAAAACGCCTATCTGGGCTTCGGTTATCAGGGTGGTTGATACGCCCCAGCGAGCCAACTTACCGGCCAAGGTCCAGCCGCCACAGGCGGGCCTGGATTCTGTCACGATTGCTTGAACGCCACGTTCTGCCAACGCCGAGAATGCCTCTCGAATGGTCGAACTGGGGCCATGGGTCAAAACTGTGGACCCCTTCGAAATGACCCGGGCAACATTCATTGCAACATCCCGAACCGCCGTTTTCGATGCGTCCAACAGCGCCATGGCCGCTTCGGCGGCGCGCCAACGAAAATCCTCCAGCTCGGTCTCGCTAATGCGATTTACCTCCGTCTGCCAGCGCTCCAACAAATTTGCGAGCGGCGCCAGGTCGGCTCTGATGTCACAAATCTCCCGTGCCCGTTCCGTGAGCACTGCACGAAGTGCCGCACAGTCCTTTGCCGGTGCGTGCAATGCGTTGTCGGCGGCCAATTGCAGTGACCCGCGCAAGAAGTCCCCTACCCCGGAGTGCTGGGCCTCCCGGAGAGATTTCAATTTCATTTTGAATGCGTTTTTATCCACCCGCCAATCACTTGCCGCTGCCAGCCCGAAAAATTCACTGGGCGGACGGTTCCGAAGTCTATTTCCTCAACGATTCCGAGTCATATCGGCGAATCTGAGGACAATTACTGAAGAAAGAACGCCCTGTTGCAAGGCCTGATTCATTCCGGCTTCAACTCGTGGGCGATCCGGCTCGAGCAAGAGCTTGCGCCCATGTCTGCTCGGGCGAATCCTCATCCGACTTTGCCAGATTGCCCGGAAGTCCCGAATTCCGGCAAGGTTTTCGGGTTGCCCCGCACTCCCTTCCGAAGCCTACCCCGAATCGGGTGATTCGAGCCACCCGAGGAGCGGGCACCATTGAAGCTTCGGAGGCGCGTGCGTGGCATTGGCGGGCGTTTGAATGGTATGGTTTCGACGAGAGTCAAATCTGAGGCGCGCTCATGGCAAGCTTCAACCCCACCGTTGGTGGCTGGTACAAGAACATGGTGACCGGCGAAACCTTTGAGGTTGTCGCCCTCGCGGACGATGGTCAGAACATCGAAATCCAATTTTTTGAGGGGGAGGTCGCGGAGCTGGAATCGGAAATCTGGGATGAGCTGGTGCTATCCCCACTGCCTCCACCAGAGGATTTTTCCGGACCGTACGATGACCTTGAACCCGAGGACATCGAGTCAGACGGTTCTGCCAATGGTCATCGTTGGAACAATCCCCTCGATCAGCTGGAATAAACTCATCCTTCGGAATGCGCAAGTTGCACGTGCTGCTTCCGGCGGCACGTCCA
>JBFGYN010000089.1:0-11497 GCA_041587415.1 Candidatus Competibacterales bacterium
CGTTTGATTTACCGGCTTGCTTCTCAAGGTGGTATGCTTCTCTTCTTAAGTTGACGAATTCTGCGATCTATGCAACTGCGATGAAAACCACGACCTCCACGCCTTGATGATGCCCTCGTGCAGGGACTCCACGACGGCAACGGGCAACGGATCCGGCAGCGGATTGGATGCCGCCTCGGCGGCGCGAATGATCGACGGCCACCCCACGGCCAGGGCGCATACGAGGCCAAGGCCAACGAGTGCCGATTCGATTCGCATGCCCGGCAACTAGTCAGACCTCATGGCGCCCGCCGGGCAATCGAGTTGTACGCCCAACTGGCGGACAATATTGTGGAGACTGTGTCGCGCTTTCACGAACGCGGCCGACAGGACTGCCAAGGGGCCGATCAATGATGGCTGAACCAGGATTCTGGCGATCAATCTGAGCAAATCCAACCGGCCGTGATCGTTGAGTGACTGCAATAGGACGGGCGGAATGCTCGCGTGGCAATCGTCCATGACGACCCGAACGACGACGGCAGGAATTCCCGCGCTCTGGGCGACGCGCAGAATGCTCCCGCTTTCCATATCGGCCGCCAGGGCGCCGGTCAGACGCCCGAAATCGGCCTTGCGGCTCGCGTCCGCCAGCACGTGGGCGGTCTCTGACAGTGGTCCTCCGTGCACCTGCAGTCGGGACGACAGGTCGGATATCAGGCGCCTGCGCCAGTGGCTGTCGACGGCGAGTCGAGTCCCGTTCCCCGATACCACCGCATCGGGAATCAACACGTCCCCGGATCTGAGCTCCGGTTGCAGCGCCGCGGCCGTCCCCCAGCTGACAAGGGCGCGCGTTCCCGTCTCGACCAGTGATCGCGCGGCGCCATCGGCCCGCTCACGCCCAATGCCGCACACGAGCAGTTCCACGCCCGGTGCGATTGGCAATCTTGACCCCGTTTCGACCCTGCTTGGCGTCAGACAGCGCACCTCCTGCGGCAAGGCGGCGACGATACCGAGACGAATCAGTTGGTCCATGTCCGAAGCAGCGCCCGATAACGGCCCAGAGCCCACAGGGGGAAATATTTGGGATAGCCGTGATAGCGGAGATAGAACACCTTGGGAAATCCCGGGGCCGTAAAGTCTCGATCCTCCCAAAGACCGTCTCGAGTCTGGGCACCGAGTAGAAATTCCGCCCCCCCGCTGAGCACCGGCCCGGGTGGTTCACTCGCGGCAATCAGTCCGAGCATCGCCCAGGCCGTTTGATAGGCGGAACTGTGGGTGTTGTAGCCGGCCATCTGTGGGTCGTTGTAACTGTCATTGTGCTCACCCCATCCCCCGTCGTTTCTCTGGCGGGACTTGAGCCAGTTCCGGCCCGCGACTATTGCCGGGTCGTCCGCTGCAACCCCAGCCTCCGCCAACGCGGTCAAGGCCGTCCAGGTGCCGTAGATGTAGTTGGTGCCCCAGCGCCCAAACCACGAGCCGTCGGCTTCCTGAGCGCCGCGAAGCCACCCGACTGCGGCGTCCAGCGCGGCTCGGTAGTTTGGATGCTGATCCACGATCAGCGCCAGAAACGTCGCGCAACGGGCCGTTACATCCGCGGTCGGTGGATCGAGCAGCGCCCCGTGATCAGCGAAGGGAATCTCGTTGAGATAGTAGTGGGTGTTGTCCGCGTCGAAGGAAGCGAACCCCCCGTCGCGGCTCTGCATGCCCACGAGCCAGTCAGCAGCGTGCATCAGAGTGTCTCGGTAGCGCTCCGGATCTGCAGCTTGCATCGCCCAGGCAACGGCGGCGGTGTCGTCCAGATCCGGGTAGTGCCCGTTGCCGTATTCGAATGGCCAGCCGCCGCCCGGCAGATTCGGCCGGTAGTCCCGCCAGTCCCCTGGCTCGTCACGGAGTTGCCGCCTTGCAAGCCAGTCGAGCCCGTCGATGACGAGGGCGCGGGACTCGTCGCTGAAGTGGAGGGCGAGGCAAGCGAGACAGGTATCCCAGACCGGGGAAACACAGGGTTGACAGTAGCTCTCGGATTCGGCCTCCACCAATAGCCCGTCGATGGCTGCGCGCGCCTGCCGGAGGTGCGGGTGGTCCGCGGAGTAGCCCAGCGCCGATAGTGCTTCGTAGGCATTGACCATGGCGGGAAAGATTGCACCGAGCCCATTCTGACCGTTCAACCGTTCCACGATCCATCGTTCGGCTGCGCGCAAGGCTCGGCGTCGCAAGATTCCCGGAACGATTGCGTGGGCGGGTCTTGCCAGCCGTTCCAGCGCCAGTAGTACCCGGTTCAGCTTCGAGCGCACTGGAAAGTAATTCTTCTCCTGCTCTGGCGGAGTGACGAAAAGTTCTCGAATCCCGGTGCCACTCGGGTTCGCCGAACGAACTCGCAACGTGTAGAGCACGAGGAGCGGCACCATCACTGCTCGCGACCAGTAGGAAATCTTGCTCAGGTGAAAGGGAAACCAGCGGGGTAGCAGCATGATCTCCACCGGCATGAATGGAATCGCGCGCCACGGCACTTGTCGGAACTGCGCCAACATGATCCGCGTGAAGACATTGCTGCGGGCCGCGCCGCCGTTGGCGAGTATCGCCTCGCGCGCACGCTCCATGTGCGCCGCGTCCGGCGTATCACCCGCAAGTCTTAGAGCGTAGTAGGCCTTGACCGAGCAACTCACATCCACGGAGCCACCGGGGTACAGGGGCCATCCGCCGTCTTCCTGCTGTCGGTTGCGAATGTAGGCAGCCATTGCTCGCTGCCGTTGCACATCCACCTCGTCCATGAAGTGCATCATCAGGATGTATTCGGAGGGAATCGTGCAATCCGCCTCCAATTCGAACACCCAGTGACCGTCCGGCTGGCACAACCCTTCCAGCGCGGCACGTGCGCGTGCGATGGCCGAATCCAATTCGCTGCGCGTGCTGGGTTCGGGCTTCAGGGCCTGGGCGGTTGCAGTCTCCTCGAAAGCGCGGTGGGTCATCTTATTGCGCCCTTGTCGTGGTATCGAATTCCGGTTGCTGTTCCTCGGGGAGTCCCATTGAGGCGAACTCGAACATGAGGCTGAGGGAGCGGTTGCTTTGCGCGCCGAGACGACACAGGGCGGCAGTCGTTTTCACGCTTCGGCGCGAGATTTTGACTTCGGCGCCGGATGTGAAGTCACGCTGGCGATCAAGTTTGCGCAAGGTGAGCACCGCCATACCAAGCGCCCAAAGGCAGAATAGGCGAATTCCCCGTTGGTCTGTCGGTATGAGCAATGTGTAGCGCAGTGCCGCCCGAAGGTGGTTGTGGGCGATGCCGATGAGTTGCCCCAGCACCCGGCGGAACTCTGGGCGATTGCGTGTCACAGTGATCTCGTTCAGGTCGATTCCGACTTCGCTGAACATGGCTCGAGGCAGCCAGCAAGCGCCGCGGGCCTGGTCTTCCCAGATATCCTTGAGAATATTGGTCATTTGCAGTCCCTGTCCGAAGCGCACGGAGAGCCGCAGCAGCTGTTCCCGGAATTGGGCAACGTCCCGCGAGTGATCGCAGAACAACTCCGTTAGCATCTCGCCGACTACCCCGGCTACCACATAGCAGTATTCGTCCAGGGTACGAAGATCCTCCAGACCGTTCAGGTCGGGACGGCGCTGGAACGTGGCCATACCGTTGGCCATGATTCTGAGACACCGCTCGATTGCCCGTCGCTGTGTATCGCGAAAGGTGCGGGTCGTGGCAATCACACGAGGCATCAGATCGATCAGTTGGTGCTCGGCCGGCGGTGTGGAACTCGTCAACAAGCCGCTGAGGCGTTTGGAGTACGCCTCGACGGATCCGTTCCCCGCTACGATGTCGATGAATTCCGCGCAGAGGCTTGTCTTTTCGTCCGCGTCGAGATTGGGTTCGTCCTCGATGGTGTCGACGGTGCGGCACAACAAGTAGGCGTTGCCGACGACCCAACGCAGATCGCGCGGAAGCTCCGGGATGGTCAATGCGAAGGTACGGGATACGTGCTGCAGCAAGTGCGCATGCAGCGCTTCGGTATCCATGCTGAGCGCAGCCGCGATAGGCGACTCGTGCCCTTTGGCGTCGGTCAGGCGAGCATGCTTGGCTGAGGCCGTAGCCATCTGTCGAGTCGACTCCGTTCAACATGCCCGAACAGGGGCGATGCCGATTGTTTTCGTTTGGCGTCGGTCGTGCGCGTCGGGCTCCCTGCTCGTGGAAATGCCGTCCTCCCGGAAACGGACATCCCAGAGCCCTCGTCCTGGAACTCGCCTTCGACGACAGCGCGCGCGGCATCCAGTCGTCTAATGGTAGTCACAATCCTGGCCACCCACCGGGTCTCGCGCACCGCCTCGTCAATACTAGGCGACAACGGGCTGTCTCCGCGTTCCCACGCGGACGGCGAATACGAGCACCGACAAACCGTGCAGTGTGCCGATCGACCGTATCGGTTCAAGTGCCAGGCCGCCTCTCCGTATGCCACGACCCGTCGGAACAGACAGTTTCAATGTGCCGCCGCGGGGCGACGCGCGCCAAGGATCGAGAAGGAGACGATGCCATGTCAAGCCCCTCGCCGTTGAGTTCGCGCCGAACCGACGAGCATCGACCCAAAAATTCGGTCGCACTTGATGGTGTCGCGGACGCATTTGGGATGCGCGCAGGGCGCAGCGCCACAAAAAACGGCTCTCTATGCCGGTTCAATTTTGACACCGGTTCAAGTTGGGTCCGGATTGCCGCCGTCGTCTTGCCACAGTGCCCCTGCCGGCGTGAACTTCGGGGTGGTTGCAAACGTGCCATAGGTCCTATTGCTACGTGAGTGTGCGCACTCCGGATGAATCTGCACCGTATGGCGCCTGTGCCAACTCGGGAGTCGATGAATCAAGACACGTTGTCATGGCGAGTCCGGTGATACATCCATGTGCCAGGCGGAGGCTCTGATTTGATCTGAGTCCCCGCAGACAAAACTAGTCCGCTTGGTCGGTCTGCACGTAATATGATGCATACAGGGTCGTCGCGCCAGTGGACCGACAACAGGGAGAAGGCTTCCGAAATGGGTGTTCCAATTCGCCAGCAAATCGCCGTCGCCCGCTACATCATCGGTAAGAAATTGCGTCGCCAGCGGCGCTATCCGCTCGTCCTGATGCTCGAGCCGCTATTCCAGTGCAATCTGGCTTGTGCGGGATGTGGCAAGATCGACTATCCGGGTGAAATCCTCCGCAAGCGCCTCACCGTCGAAGAGTGCCTGGGCGCCGTCGATGAATGCGGCGCACCGATCGTCTCCATTCCGGGCGGTGAACCGCTCATCCACGAGGACATGCCCGAGATCGTTCGCCGAATCGTCGAGCGGCGGAAGTTCGTATACCTGTGCACCAACGCACTCCTTTTGCCGCGCAAGATCGACGGTTATCAGCCATCACCCTACTTGACGTTTTCGATTCACCTGGACGGACTGAAAAGTCGCCACGATGCGTCCGTGTGCCGAGAGGGCGTTTTCGACAAAGCCGTCGAGGCCGTACGACTTGCACGCCGCCGCGGTTTTCGTGTCACCGTGAATTGCACGTTGTTTCAGGGCGAAAATGCGGATGAGGTGGCCGACTTTCTCGATTTCTGCACCGAGTTGGACGTGGAAGGCGTCACCCTGTCTCCGGGATTCAGCTATGAGCACGCGCCCAGTCAAGACGTCTTTCTACAACGGGCTGCCAGCAAGCGATTGTTTCGTGACATTTTCCGGCAACGGGGGCGCCGGCGCTGGCGGCTCAATCACTCTGCCTTGTACCTGAACTTCCTTGCTGGCAACGAAAGCTACGAATGCACACCCTGGGGGAACCCGACCCGAAACGTATTCGGCTGGCAGCGCCCCTGCTATTTGCTCGTGGACGAAGGCTATGCGGCAAGCTTTCAGGCGTTGATGAACGAGACCGAATGGCAGGGCTACGGAACCGGTCGAAATCCGAAATGTGCAAACTGCATGGCCCACTGCGGATACGAGCCGACGGCCGTCAACGACGCCGTAAGTAATCCGTGGAAGGCGTTCAAGGTGGCACTCAAGGGGCCGCGTACGGATGGGCCGCTGGCGCCGGATCCGATCCAGACGGCGGGCGCCACAGGGCGTGTGCTCGCACCGAAAGAGGTTCGCGTGCCAGTCAGTGCAGTTCATCGTCGCGAGCATCCGTGACGGAACGGCGGCAGGCCAATCGGTGGCACACGGTACCCGATAATCCTGGTATTCCATGAGTTGGCAGCTGCTGGTGTCTGCGGGCAGCCTGGCAATTTGGCTCGTGTTGCTGCTCGTGCCGTGGCGACCCTGGGCAGCCCGTCCCGTTCTCGAGGCCGATACCGCGGCATCGGAACCGCTGGACGACGTGACCGCGCTGGTTCCGGCGCGAAACGAGGCCGAGCTCATCGAGACAACCCTGACGGCACTGCTGCTCCAAGGTCCCGGTCTAAGGGTAATCGTCATCGACGACGGTTCCGGCGACGATACGGCGGTGCGGGCGGGAAGTGTCGAGCCGGAGCGGGTGGACGTGCTGCGCTCCGATTCGTTGCCGGGCACTTGGACGGGCAAGCTATGGGCCCTCGAGCAAGGCAGGCGCCGCGTCCGTACGCCCTACACCTTGCTGTTGGACGCCGACATCGAACTGCTTCCCGGGCTTGTCTCCGGTCTCCGGCGAAAGTCCCGCCGGCACCACCTAAAAATGATTTCTTTGATGGCGCGGCTCGACCAGAGCTCGTTCTGGTCCAGACTCCTGATGCCTGCGTTCATCTATTTTTTCAAGCTGCTGTATCCATTTGCGCTGGTCAACGATCCACGCTCGACCGTAGCGGCTGCAGCGGGCGGCTGCATCCTGGTAGAAACGGCCGTACTGAACGAGATTGGTGGATTCGCAGCGATCCGCGGCGAGATCATCGATGACTGCGCGCTGGCCCGCATGATCAAGGCGCGGGGGCACCCAATCTGGCTCGGCCTTACCGACGGGGCGGTCAGCCGGCGCAAAGCGAAACAGCTGTGCGACATCTGGCTCATGGTTGCCAGGACCGCATTCACGCAGTTGAGGTACTCGGCCGGCTGGTTGTCGGCCTGTACCGGTTTGATGGTCATCGCGTTTTGGGTACCGCCGGTCGCAACACTAGCCGGCGATGGCGTTTGCTCGCTTCTCGGCGCTGCGGGTTGGACTGCCATGGCAATCGGTTACGCACCAACGCTTCGATTCTATGGCCGGAAGCTATCCGCTGGGTTTTTCCTTCCCGTTGTTGCGACGTTCTACCTGGCAATGACCTGGCATTCGGCGATTCGTCACTGGTCTGGCAGCGGGGTAAGTTGGAAGAATCGAACACTTGGCGGTCGACCCTAACCCGCATCGCTCCCCCCCGGGGGCGATCGCACGGGCATTCGAGGTCCCGCATCGACTTTTGCGCCATCACACAAGCTGCGCTGGTCAGCCCTCCGCGAGAATTTCGGATTTCGGTGCAACGTCCGGATTCTGCGCTTTTTGCGAGGCTGCGGGATCGCTCGGTGGCGACATCTGGCAAAAAAAAGCCGCCATCCGGTCGGATGGCGGCCATTGGTCTAGCGGGCTCGTGCTGGCTTACGCGGCCTTCACGACCACCGTGTCGACGGTTTCCTGGGTCAGCTGCTGGACGTCCGCGCTGTAGGCCTTGGCCAGTTCGATGACGGCCTTGGCGTCGGCTACCAGCTTCTCGTTCACCTTGCGAACGTACTCGCCCTGGGACTCCACGAAGGACTTCGCACCCTCGGCGTCCTTCACCTCGACGGCAGCCTTCAGCTGCGCAACACCGAGGTCGGAAAACTCACGCAGGGTGGCCAGTTCCAGCGCTGCCAGCTTCTCCACGTTGGCCACGTTCAGCTTGTTCAGCTTGACAACGGGGGCAACCAGTTTCTGGGTCTGCTCTTGTACGGAGGCAATGATCTTGTCGCTCATGATTTCACCTTAATGTCTGAATTTTGAAAGTTGCAAGTTTGATCGAACACCACTTAACGTTCGATGTTGCGGCGCATCATAATCAGGTTCTTTGTGCGGCGCAACATTTTTTTGAAAAAATTTTCGTTCATCCGACCCCGCGATTGCGGACCGGCCGCCCACAGGGCCGTAAACGGGGTTTCCGGCGCCCGATTGATTCGTGCCCGTCGCTCAAACGAAGCGAACGCAGTAGATCGGCGGGAGGTGATTCGACAAGCAGATCCACTGCTCGCCCATGTCGTCGGACACCCATAGGGAGCCGGTTGTACTGCCCATCGCAAGCCGCTCGCCCGTGTCGTCGACGGCAAGCGCGTGTCGGTACACGATGTCGTAGGCGCCTCTTTCGGGCAGCCCGTGTCCGAGCACCTGGAATGACCGGCCGCCGTCACGGGTTCTTGTCACCACCAAGCGCCCGTCTACCGGAATACGTTGCTCGTCTCGTGCCGCAGGTACGAACCAGGCGGTATCCGGGTCCGTGGGGTGCGCCGCAACCGCAAATCCGAAACTGGATGGATTCGCGCACTTGACTTCTTGCCACAGGTCGCCGCCGTTGGTGCTTCGGAAGATCCCGTTGTGGTGCTGCGACCAGATCACGTCAGGATGCGCCGTGCAGGCAGCAAGCCTGTGCGGGTCCTGGATCTCCGGGTCTGCAGCCTGCTCGGGCGGCATGTATTCGGCGTGCATGCCGTGCGCCTTGCAGGCCCAGGATTCGCCTCCGTCCGCACTCACCCAAACACCGCCGCAGGAAACCCCCACGGTGATCCGGCTCGGATCCCTAGGGTCGACGATAATGGTGTGGATTCCCGGGAAATCCGCGCCACCGCCAAACCACTTCTTACGGGCCGGCATCTCCCAGAGGGCGCGCACGAGATCCCACGTATCACCGCCATCCCTCGACCGAAAAAGGCCACCCGGCAAGGTGCCGCACCATAGAGTGCTCGGTTGGGCGGCATGAGCCCCCTCGATCGTCCAAATGCGCATCACCGTCCACGGGATAGGATCACCGCGCATCGGGTCCCGATCTTCCGTTCCTTCCGGCTGAGGAGGAAAAGTTGGCGACGGGACCTCGCGCCAAGTCTCACCTGCATCCGTCGATCGGTGCACCTTTATGCCGAAGTGCCCGTGGTCGAGCGCTGCATGGAGTCGTGCATTCCCGGGTTCGCCGAATACCGCCGTGACGGGGTCTCCGACGAAGTTGGAACGCGCAATCGACCATCCACCCGTGCCCGTCGCTGCTCGATCCAGTGTAAACAACCCCTTCCGTGTCCCCACCAAAACGCGGTCCATTCCGTATCCCTCTCTGAATCAACCTCCGGAGAGTGCTTGCATCACCAGTACCGTCGATCCATCTTTCACGGGGTCGGCCAAGTGCCGCCGGTCTTGCAGCGGTTGACCGTCAAGGAAGATTACGACGTGCTTGCGTACGCTGCCCTGTTCATCCAGCACATAGCCGCGCACCAACGGGTGACGAGCGAAGTAGCGCGCGAGCGCGCTGCCAATCGTTCCGGCTTCGACGGCTTCAGCCGGACATTCCACGAGGCGCTCCATGTTTCGTGTGAATCGAACTTCGACACGTCGTGTGGGTACAGTGCGCACGCTACCCGCCATCGGCTACGGTTCACGATCCGGCCCTGGGGCGGACTCACGCATCGGCGGCGTGTCGAAGCATCCGCGCGGCTCTCTGGATTCCTGCGCGGACCCCCAAATGGTACTGGGCTTCGAGGGCGCGATTGGAGAATTCAGCGTCTCTCGCCTCCTGTTGCTCGACCTCGGCCTGGGAATCAAGAGCATTCAGCACGGACTCGACCGACTCCAATTTCGGTCGCGCGGCCGTGCCGGTTTTCACACGTCTATTGGCTTGTGCCATGGTTCGCTTCCAACAAGTGACTGTTAAGACAGTTTAGCCTGCATTCGGCGAATCCGTGAGGTTTATGGCTACGGGCTACAGGGTCGCATGAACCTTTTCGGAGCTTGGACGGGACGCGCATCGTGCGGGAGGGTAGGACGAAAAAGCGCTCAGCGCATCCCCACCCGCGCCAGCACCACTCTCGGCGCAAGTGGTGCTGGCGTGGGTGCTCGAGGGGATCAGAGCTGGGCGAAAATTTCTGGAACACTTCGCCTGAACGGCGCGATCAGTGTCGTCGCCGGCAACCGAATGTTCTTATGTCGTCGGTACCGAAGAATGCGTCACCTGCGAATGTCTGGCCCGTCAGCGTCGCTTCCCGGTCACCGCAAGCAATGCCCGTGTGCCGCGTTCCAAACGCGAAGATCTGATCCGGCGAGCCGTCTCGATTCACGTCGTACACCCAGCCGCGACCCCAGAGGGGCGCCGCGCCGTCGGGACCGAAGGCGACGCTGCTCGGGTCGATTTGAGTGGCGTCAAAGTCGAAGCCATCGGTAGCTTGAGTGGTGCTCAAGAGCGCAACGGGAATGATCCCGGGAAACCTGGGAAACACGAAATTGATGCGCGAGAACGGCCGAATGTCCATTTTGACGCTCTGCTGCAATGTCGAGGCGGCCAGCCTCAAGTTGCCGCCACCGGGTATCGGAACGTCGTCACTGGTCAGAGCATAGCGAACCGTAAGTGTTTGACCGGGTCCGCCGGCCTGGTAGCGGAGGGTGACCTGATTGTTGAAGATGGAATCGCCCTTCAGATCCATCACCTGGTACGTGGGTGCGCTCCCGTCGCTCAGCGTGGCCGTCAGCGTGCCCTCGGCTCGAAAACCGCCCAGGTAAATGCGCAGGATCCTCTCGTAGCCGTCGGCTTTTACGGTGAATTCGAAGCCACCGGATTCGCCCAGCTCATTCACCACCGAGAACGCCCCCGACATGACACCCGACGCCGAAGGCGCGGGGCTTCCGTCCGTCCAGGAATACGTGGCACTGCTTGCACTATCGAATCGGCGAAGATCGTCACCAATCAGGGTGAAATTGCTGATCTGTTGCAAGACACCAGCCTTGTGATTGAAATCTGTGGGTTGACTCAGTGCCCAATGTGTCCAGTCGTGGGTCCCCTCCTGCGTCAGATCCACGGGCTGGCCGCTCGGCAAGTCGGCAACGTCCCCTTCCAATTTCGGCACCGCGTGCACGCACACGCTCGCTCCAAAGGCTGCGCCGAGTACTCCCAGTTTGAACAGGCGCATCGTGCTTGATTGTTTGGTTCTCACGGAAACCCCCAGATTCGGTTGCTTTATTTCGTATCGAGTGCGCGGCGTTGCCTGCGCGGCCAAAATTCATCCACGAGCGCAAGGCCCTGTCCCTGACCCACCGCCCAAGAGCAAACCGCCACGCGAGCTAGCCCAGATATTTCACCAGGGCGGCCTTTGGCTAGCTCGCACGTGGTTGATCGGTAGAAGTTTATGTCCAGTTTAGCGGCTCAGTTTTGGCGTACAGAGTGTACCGCCGTCAAAGGCCTACCCCGGCCCTGGCGGTTTCTCGCTCGCCCTGACTTGCTCTTCACTCAAGTTGTAGCTACGGCTACAACTTTCGCTCCAGAGCGGCGCCAGGACGGCTGCGACTTCCGCCAGCATCCGGGGTCCCTGATGAATTATCCGGGCTAGGCTGCAGAGGTGCGGAC
>JBFGYN010000090.1:0-11373 GCA_041587415.1 Candidatus Competibacterales bacterium
GCGGACGATTTGGTTCAGGACACCCTCGAACGTGCGTGGAGCCGAATTCATTTGTGGGAGCCCACGGGCAGTTTTCGTTCGTGGCTAATGACAATCATGCACAATGTCTTTGCGAATGGGGCGCGGAATCACTCAAAGGCGCCGCCGCTCACCGATATCGCCGAAGTCGCTTCCGCCCTGCAATCGGGCGCAGACCAGGAACACACTCTCATTGTCCGCGATCTGTGTCGCGCAGTTCACGCCCTACGCCACGATCATAGGGAGGTTCTGCTGCTGGTCGCAATGCAGGGGTTCAGCTATCGCCAAGCCGCAGAGATTCTCAACGTCCCGGTGGGGACCGTCATGTCGCGGCTCGGGCGGGCCCGCAGCCGGCTGAGAGACATTCTTCGTAGCGAACCGGCCGTCCAGCTCAGGAGCGTCAAGTGAGCGATCCCAGAGACCCGGTCAGCGAGTGTGATCTCCAGTCATATGTGGATGGCGAACTCGACGAAGCACAAAGGGCAGAAATCGAGGCGCTTCTGACACGCTGTCCGCAGACAGCGGCATTGGTCGACGATTATCGGCGAATCAACGACGCTCTGCGCGACTTTCACGCCGACGTGCTCTCGGAACCCATACCGCGCCGGCTGCTGACGCCACCGAGCCGCATTGGACGCCGTCGCAGGCTCGTGGCGGCAGCGGTCGTGGCGTCGTTGACCCTGGGCGGGGCCGGCGGTTGGGTGGCGCGCGACCTGACCGTTGGACACGCAGAGAGGTCGGCCGAGCTGCTCGAATACGCACTCTCGGCGCACGCCGCCTATGCCCCGGAAGTGCGCCACCCGGTCGAGGTGCAAGCCGACCAGGAGGCGCACCTGGTCGCATGGCTCTCCAAGCGAATGAACGCTGAGGTCCGGGCCCCTCGACTCGGTAAGCTCGGGTTCGAGCTGCTTGGCGGTCGACTGCTTCCCGGCGCAAACAAGCCGTCGGCGCAATTCATGTACCAGGATCAGACAGGGCGGCGACTGACGCTGTACGTGCGCGAAGGGGCCGCGAACAACGAACTGACGGCTTTTCGTTTCCGGGAGACCGGTGGAATGCGTGCCTTTTATTGGATCGATCGGGAGCTCGGCTATGCTCTGGTTGGCGATTTGGACAGGCAAACCCTCTCCAGAGCTGCCGATTTGATCTACTCGGAGTTGAATTCCTGATGCAGGCACTGACCCTCGCGCATCCCGCGATCCAGTCGGGAATCGTCCCATTTGCCGTCTCGATCCTGATCTTGTTTTTGGCGCGACCCCTCGGTCCCGCTCGCTGGGGCCTTGCAGTCGTTGCGGGCTTTCTGGTTACCGCTGTATTGGCCATGGGCGTACAACTAACGCCGCTGACCTCGACCCGGCGCCTGCTTATCCTGGTACTGGCGTCCCTTCCCGTGGGGTTGCTGGCCGGGACCTTGGGACGATCGAGGGCGGCGACCGGGCTCTTGGCAGGCCTCGGCGTCGCTGCCGTCCTATGGCTTCTTTATCCTATCTTGATTCGCCGAGAGCTTCTTGACGTGGTGCTGCTCGGCGGCGGATGCAGCATCTTCGTAGGCTGGCTGGTGGTCGCAATGGACACGCTGCTCGGTCGCGCCGGCGCGGTGGCGGGAGGGGGAACCGTCTTGGGTTTCGCCACCGGCATCTCGGTTCTGCTTGGCGCCTCCGCGCTGCTCGGTCAACTGGGACTAGCGCTCGGCGCGGCGGCCGCCGCGCCGGCCCTCGCTATCCTACTCGGCCATTCGATTCAGTCCACGCGCGCCGCGACCTTCCCGGTCGCGCTGGCGGCTGGGCTCGTCGGCTGCGCCGGCCTGGTTTTCGCCAAGCTTCCCTGGTTCTCATTGCCATGCCTGGCAGCGGTCCCGCTTCTGGCGGCGGTTCCCCGGCCCGGGGCAATTCCGAAACGGCTCGATGTGGTCTGGTCCGGCGTACTGGGCCTCGTTCCCGCCGCAGCCGCCGTGTTGCTCACCTGGTGGGTAGCCGGCGGCGTTCCCATGTAGTGCCAATCAACAATCACTAGGAGAGAACGCAATGCGCAGAGCGCTCATCGCAATCGCCCTTACGGCGACCGCCCCAGTCACACTGGCGGCAGACTACATGCTCGACCCCGCCCACACCTACCCACACTTTTCGATTAGGCATTTCGGCATGTCGAACATGCTTGGCCGATTCGACAAGACCGAGGGCACCTTGTCCATCGATCAGGAGGCCGGTACCGGTGCCGTCGAAGTGACGATCGATGCCGCGTCGATCAACACCGGCCACGAGAAGCGTGACGAGCACTTGCGCTCACCCGATTTCCTGAATGTAGTGGAGTTTCCGGAGATTACGTTCAAGTCGACCAACGTTACGTTCAATGGCCAAGACAAGGCCACCGTGGAGGGAGATCTCACCATTCTCGGCGTCACGAAGCCCGTAACCCTGGACGCCACCAGCGTGGTCTGCGGCACACACCCCATGAGAGGCGATCCACGCTGCGGAATTGACGCCACGGCCACCATCAAACGAAGCGACTTTGGCATGACCTATGGGCTCCCGGACGCCATTGGCGACGAGATGCAGCTTATCTTCGAGGTCGAGGCCCAACCCCCAGAATAAGCTTACCCTACAGGAGACGAGGCGATGACCAGGCGAATCCTTTTGACCGCAATCCTGACGAGCATGCTCTCGTTCACATCGCCGGCGTTCGCTGGCGGCGGAGAGACCTTCAAGTTCGGGGCGCTGGGGTCGGGTGCCCAAGAGGGGCCGGTGCCAGTCGACACACCGACCGTTGCCCGCACGACGGTGCGCTTCGACGAAGGGCTCAGGTCCGTGACAGTGCGTGTCGCCGTGCGGCATTTGCCCGCCGGGGTGGACGTCACGGCGGCTCACTTCCACTGTGGGCGGGCAGGCAGCAATGGCCCGGTGGTGTTGGGTATGATCAACCCCGGCCCCCTCACCATCGGCGCAAACGGGGTAATCAGCGGTACGCTGACCAACTCTGACGTTTTGGCTGCATGCGAGCCCTATGGCAGCAATATCGCATCACTCTTGTTCGCCATGCGCGATGGACTCATCTACGTCAACGTTCATACCAATGTGAACGGAAGTGGGGAAGCGAGGGGACAAATGCTCCCGCGGTAGTCGGTAGAAGACCCGCTGACGGCCTGCCCCGGCCGTCAGCGGCAACTCATGGTGCCAGTCGGGAAATTACCCACCGCCGATCATCGGCCCGGCGATACTCGAACCGGTCGTGCAGCCGACTTTCTCGCCCTTGCCAGAACTCGAAACGGTGCGGCACAACTCGATAACCGCCCCAAAAGCTGGGTAGAGGCACATCGCCTGTCTTGAATCGCTGCTTGATCTCCTCGAGCTTGGCCTCCAGTAGCTGCCGGGAACTGACTACGCTGCTCTGTCGTGACACCCAAGCACCTAGCTGACTGCCCTTCGGTCTTCGGATGAAGTAGGCCGCCGCCTCGGTAACCGAGACCCTTTCGGCATTGCCCCGAATGTTCACCTGGCGCTCCAACTCCGGCCAAAAGAATAACAGTGCGACTCTGGAATTGGCTTCGATCTCCCTTGCCTTAGTGCTTTCCAGGTTGGTGAAAAACACCAGCCCGTTCTGATCAACGTACTTGAGCAGCACGGTCCGAATCGACGGCTGACCGTCCTTCGCCACCGTCGCCACACTCATGGCGTTGGGCTCCAACGCCTCGGCGCGGCAGGCTTCCTCGAACCAGGTGGAGAACTGATCGAACGGATCCGGCATCAGATCGCCACGATCCAGCGAGCGCCGACTATACTCGCGGCGCAGGTGCGCGATGTCCATGACATTCATTGTGGGTCCCGAGTGTCCCAGCGAGACCAGGGCTCGCGCACCAACGAAGCGTTCAGGTACCGCCGGTCGAAGCTCACCTCGCCCGCAAGCCAATCAGGCTCTGCAAACACCTCGTTTTCCGCGCGCAACTCCACCTCGGCCAACACCAATCCCTCATTCTCGCCCTCGAACACGTCCACCTCCCATATGTGTTCCTGGTTCGGGACTCGGTACCGGGTCTTGCGTAAGACTGCTCCGGAACAAAGCTGGTCCAGGATTTCCTCGGCATCGGCGACAGGAATGGAATACTCGTACTCGAGCCGCGTGATGCCGTTCGCGCCGCTTTTCAGCGTCAACCACGCCTGCTCGCCCGAGATTCGCACACGCACGGAGCGATCGATGTCGCTGCACAGATACCCCTGGACGATACGAGTCCCGTGGTCGGCTGCCACCCGCCACCGATCGTTCGCTACCAGAAACTTTCGCTCGATTTCGGCGCCCACCAGTCACTCCATATACAAGAAAGGAATATGAATATGGATATCAATTCCTTTTATGGTCAGCCAGGGATTGATAGCCTTGTATCGAGCATTTCCGTATCCACGGCACGATCCCATGAACGTCAAGCCCATCCGCACAGAAACCGAACCAGTGTTCGACCCAACCAGCTTTAAGCTGGCGGCCGTGAACCGGGAGTTGGAGAGGCTCTCGGCCGAGGATCGAATCGCGTGGGCACTGGAGCGCTACCCTGATCGAATCGTGCTCAGCTCCAGTTTCGGAGCCCAGGCAGCAGTGATGCTCCACATGGCCACGCAACAGCGACCCGACATACCCGTGATCCTGGTCGATACGGGCTATTTGTTCAAGGAGACCCACGCGTTCATCGACGATCTGAAGCGACGCCTGCAGCTGAATCTCAAGGTCTTTCGGCCGCGATTTTCGCCGACTTGGCAGGAGACGCACTTCGGGCGGCTGTGGGAGCAAGATCTGGAAGGGATCAAGGTGTACAACAGGATCAATAAGGTCGAACCTCTCAACAGAGCCCTGCGGCTGCTGCAGGCACGCGCTTGGTTTTCCGGGGTGCGCCGGCAACAGTCGGCGGTACGCGCCAAGATGAGCGTGTTGCTTCGCAGAAATCACCGCCTTCGAATTCACCCGATCATCGATTGGTCGGACCGGCAAGTGTACCGGTACCTGACCCGACATGATTTGCCCTACCACCCCCTCTGGCACAAGGGCTATGTCTCCATCGGCGATGTGCACACGACGCGTCCCTTGGAAGCGGGCATGTCCGAGGAGGAGACGCGATTTTTCGGTCTGAAGCGCGAGTGCGGCATTCACGAGCAGCTCTGAGCCCGACGCCACCCGAACACGACCCGGCCCGGGCAGGCACCCGCTTGCCGCGCCACGGGCAAACCAAGAACCGGCGCAAGCGCATGTTGTCGAGGGCAACAGGTGGGCGTGGACACGCTGTTTCAGTCAAGAGTTTCAAGTGTCGCATGGATGGGCCGCCGGAATGAGAATCGCAATAAATTGATTTTGCAGAAAAAACGGAAACCGTCTTCGATTTCCTCAGCGTGGCCACCCCTGGGCTGAAATTTTCGAGTATTCCCAAATAACGCCACCCGCGCGTCGCGGTATACTACGCACGTCGTCGGTGCGTTTTCGGGGCCAACCCGGATATCGCTGCTCCGACGGGGTTTGCTGCGCGGGGCCACACCAAATGCTTGTTAAGGTTCGATGTTACTCGGGACATTTGGCCGACGAGCAGCCCACCGAAATTCAGCTTGGCCACCGGCGGGTGAACGTGCAGGAAGTGCTCGACCGCTGGGTTGGAGCCGACCATCGGTATATCAAGATGCGCGGCGACGATCGCGGCATCTATATTGTGCGGCACGACACCAAACAGGACATTTGGGAGCTGACGTTGTTCGCCAACACCGAGATTCGCGAGTGGGTCGCGACCACTGGCACCGTACACAGGCGAACATGACCGCTCGGCTCGTGGGAATTCTATGAATCGTGGTTTGCGCGAAACCGATAAAGTTGCACCCGAGAGGCTGCTGCGATTGATCGGAGAGCTCGTGCGGGAACTCAACCCGACCCAGGCAAACGACGCTCGGATAACAGTCGATTCCCTCCTGGACCGCGACCTTGGATTTGACAGTCTCACCCGGGTGGAACTGGTCGCGCGCGTCGAGCGCGAATTTGGCGTTCGTCTCGCCGACGATGTTTTTGCAACAGGCGAAACGCCCGCCGATCTCATCGCAGCCATCCGGTCGTCGTCCAGCGAGGCAATCCAGTTTTTGGACGCACCCGCTCCCCAGCAAGCTGCATCGCCTGAGGTCGATCTTGTCGATGCGCTCACCCTGACGGACGTTGTGGATCGATATGCCACGGAACACCCGAATCGTCGACATATCGTGCTCTATGACGATGCGAGCGAGGGCAGCGCACTGAGTTACGGCGGCCTCCGATCCGCAGCGCTGGAGGTTGCGACCGGGCTGCAGCACGCTCGCGTGGAGCCCGGAGACCGTGTAGCGATCATGTTGCCCACCGGTGAAGATTATTTCCTGGCGTTCTTCGGCGTGCTCTACGCGGGTGCGATTCCGGTGCCGATCTACCCACCCGTGCGCGCCAGTCAGCTCGAATCGCATCTCGCACATCAGTGCAAGATCCTCGATAACTGCAAGGCACGCGCACTGATCGCATTCCGGGAAGCGCGAGTGCCTGCACAGCTCCTTCTGGGACAGGTGGAGTCGCTGCGAGCCGTCACGACCGTACCCGAGCTACGGGCGCGGGGGACGACGCTGTCGAGGGTGCCGCTCAATGCGTCGGATACGGGCCTGATCCAGTACACATCCGGGAGCACAGGGGATCCGAAAGGCGTGGTATTGAGCCACCAAAATCTTCTGGCGAACATACGCGCCGATGGCGCCGGGGTGGACGCATCGCCCAGGGACGTCTTCGTAAGCTGGCTACCGCTCTATCACGATATGGGTCTCATCGGCGCCTGGCTGGGGAGCCTTTACCACGGCGTGGTGCTGGTGAGCATGTCCCCGTTGCATTTCCTGTCCCGCCCCATTCGCTGGCTTCAGGCCATACATCGGTACCGGGGTACCCTGTCGGCGGGCCCCAATTTCGCATACGAGCTCTGTATGAGGCATGTCGATGACGACGCCCTGCGCGCCTTGGACTTGAGCTGTTGGCGGGTCGCCCTCAACGGCGCCGAACCGGTCCTGCCAGATACTGTGCGCCGATTCACAGAACGCTTCGCGCGCAGCGGTTTCGATCCGAAGGCCATGTTTCCCGTGTACGGTCTCGCCGAATCGGCAGTCGGCTTGGCCTTTCCCCCTCTGGGCCGCGTCCCCCGCATCGACCGCGTCGACCGCACGCGCCTGGCACGGGACTCGATAGCGGAGCCGGCCGATCCCGGCGACACGGATGCGGTAGAGTTCACGAGCACGGGATTCCCCCTGCCGGGCCATGAGCTCCGTGTGGTGGACGAGAAAAATCGCGAACTGCCCGAGCGCCGCGAGGGCCGACTTCAATTTCGAGGCCCGTCCGCAACCGCAGGATACTTCGACAACCCAGCGGCAAGCTCGGCCTTGCGCGTTGGCGCCTGGCTCGAAACGGGCGACCGGGCATACTTGGCAGACGGGGAGCTGTTCGTCACGGGGCGCACCAAGGATCTGGTAATTCGGGGCGGGCGAAACATCCATCCCCATGAGGTAGAACAGGTAGTCGGTGCGCTGGACGGGGTTCGTCGCGGGTGCGTAGCCGCGTTCGGCGTGCAGGATCGCAATCCCGGAACGGAGCGCCTGGTCGTGGTGGCTGAAACACGCACAACGGCCGCGGATGCCCTCAGAAAGATTCGATCGCGGGTCAATGCCGTCGTTGCGGGGATGCTTGGCGCGCCACCCGACACCATCGAATTGGTACCGCCCGGTAGTGTGCCGAAAACGTCCAGTGGCAAGATTCGCCGCTCGAGTTGCCGGGAGTTGTACGCATCGGGCAAGCTGGGGCCAGAAGCCGCCCCCATTTGGCGCCAGGCACTCACACTCGCTGTTAGCGGTTTCGGCAGACGGTGCCGAAAAGCCGCGGCTTCAGGCCGCGAATGGGCGTTCGCTTCCTGGAGCTGGACGTCGTTCGGCACACTCATGACACTGGTCTGGTTTGGCGTCCTCGCGCTCCCTACCGTCTCGTCCCGGTGGCGCCTGATGCGCGGCGCGCTGAGGCTATTCGCTGCCAGCACGGGCACGCGGTTCGCGGTCGAGGGTGTCGAGCACCTGCCGAGTGGACGACCGTTCGTTCTCGCCTCGAATCACCAAAGCTACCTTGACGCGCTTGCGCTCATCGCTGCCTTACCGGTTCCGGTGGTGTTCGTGGCAAAAGCGGAGCTCGCAAAGCAATTCTTTGCTGGCACGTTCCTGAAGCGAATCGGCACGCAATTCGTGGAGCGTTTCGACTCGGGACGCAGCGCATCGGATGCGGACCAGCTCGTAGAACTCGCATCGGAGGGTCATTCACTGGTGTTTTTTCCGGAAGGCACCTTCACCCGCCGCGAGGGTCTGCTGCCATTTCGAATGGGCGCATTCATCGTAGCCGCCCGATCCGGTCAACCCGTGCTGCCCGTCGCTCTACACGGCACCCGCCAAGTGCTGCGTGACGGGAGCTGGTACCCGCGCAAAGGCGCTATCCGCGTTTCCATCGGCCACCCAATTGAGCCCGCGCCGACAGGCGAGGGCGTATGGAATCAGGCGACAAAAATGCGCGCCAACGCCCGTGGTTTCATTCTGAGACATTGCCGCGAGCCCGATCTGGCCAATAGTCGTCCTTTCGCCGAGGCCGGTTCACGGGCCGCCTAATGGCACGTGCGCACCGGCGCCCGCCGGGTGACCGTACGCGACGACTGGCGCAGTTGTGGGCGATGGGCCTCATTGCGGCGCTTGCCCTGCCAGTCTCTGTGGCCGCGGAGGTTCCACTCGTCGCCGCCGCCAGCAGCATCAAATTCGCCCTCGACGACATTGCGAAGCGGTACGCGGACGACACAGGCGAGACTGTCCGCATCAGCTACGGATCGTCGGGCAACTTCACACGTCAAATTCTCCAGGGCGCGCCATTCGAGATTTTCCTCTCGGCGGACGAATCCTACGTTCTGTCACTTGCCGAGCGGGGCCGAACCCTGGACAAAGGGCGCGTCTACGCGCTGGGCCGACTCGTCTTATTCGCTCGAAACGGCTCACCGCTCAACCCGGTCCAGGGGCTCGGCGGCTTGGCGAGCACGCCAATGGGACGGATTGCAATCGCCAACCCCGAACACGCCCCGTACGGCCGCGCAGCGCGGGAAGCACTGCAATCCGCGGGCGTCTGGGAATGCGTCGCAGGCAATCTGGTTCTGGGCGAAAACGCCGGTCAGGCAGCTCGGTTCGCGCTCTCGGGGGGCACCGATGGCGCGATACTGCCTTACTCGCTGGTCATTACCACTGACCTGGGCCAGCGCGGGCGCTATCGCGTCGTCCCCGACTCCCTGCATCAGCCGCTTCGTCATCGCATGGCGTTGCTTAGAGCTGCGGGTCCGCGGGCCAGCCAGTTCTACCAGTACCTTTCCGGCGCGGCCGCTCGCGCGGCCTTCCAACGCCACGGCTTCGGTTTGCCTGGCACGTAACACGACCTAGTGGAATGGATACGACCGCCCTTCGGCTCTCGCTTCAACTTGCCGCCCTGACCTGCCTGGCACTGCTTCCAATCGGAATTCTGATCGGCCGGCACATCGCCTACCGGCGCTATAAGGGCCGCGGATTCGTGGAGGCGGCCGTCGCCCTCCCCCTGGTACTACCACCCACTGTGCTGGGCTACTATCTGCTGGTGGCTCTGGGCGCAGAATCGGTTCTGGGTAGCACCTACGAGTTGCTGTCAGGCCGGCAGCTGGTGTTCACTTTCGACGGTTTGCTGTTCGCCTCCGTGCTGGTCAATTTGCCGTTCGCGGTTCAGCCCTTGCAGCGTGCATTCGAGAGCATCCCCAATTCCGTGCGGGAAGCCGCCTGGTGCAGCGGCTTGTCCAACTGGTCGACACTGTGGCGCATCGAGCTGCCGCTGGCGTGGCCAGGTGTGGTGTCGGCGATGGTGCTGACCTTCGTGCATACGCTGGGCGAGTTCGGCGTAGTTCTGATGATTGGCGGTAACATTCCGGGGGCGACCCAGACCCTGTCGATCGCCATTTACGACCGCGTCCAGGCCTTCGATGACACCGCCGCTGGTGCGATGGCAGCTCTGCTGCTGGCCCTGTCATTCGTGGGAGTCGGACTCGTTTACGGCCTGACCGGGCGGCGGAAGCCGCGCCATGTTTGACACGTCAGGGTTCGAGGCCCGGCTGAAACAGGACGCACTGATTCCATTGGACGCGACCATTGCCTGCGCGCCCGGTGAACTCCTGGCACTCACGGGCCCTTCCGGCAGTGGCAAGACGACCATTTTGCGTGCCCTCGCCGGCCTGTGCCCGGTCGCGGACGCCACGGTTCGCTGCCACGGGACCGTATGGCAACAATCCAATCGAGGCGATTGCCTTTCGCCTCAGCAGCGCCGGGTCGGTTTCGTTTTCCAGGACTACGCCCTGTTTCCGCACATGAGTGCGCTGCAGAACGTCACGGCCGCCATGTCCCACCGGCGGTCCGAGGAGCGGCCGCAAGCCGCCAGAAAATTGCTGGCCACGGTGCACCTTTCCGGTTTGGAAGGCCGCCTTCCAGCCGAGCTTTCGGGCGGTCAGAGGCAGCGGGTCGCATTGGCTCGAGCTCTCGCCCGCGACCCCCAAGTGCTGCTTCTGGACGAGCCGTTCTCCGCCGTCGATCAAGTCACCCGGCGACGACTGCAGGAGGAACTGGCACTGCTCAGAAATCGCATCGAGGCACCGGTCATCCTCGTGACCCACGATTTGTCGGAAGCACGCGCCCTGGCAGACCGAATCGCCGTGATTCACCAGGGACGTACGCTGCAAACCGGTACGCCGCTCAATGTGATGACACAGCCGGTCTCGGCGCTGGTGTCCCGTCTCGTGGACCAGCCGAACGTCTTCGAGGGGCGAATGTCACCGCCCTGCTCCGGGGAGACCAATCCGAGGCTAGAAGGCTTGGGCGGCAAATTGGAAGTGGCGCGCACCGAGTCATTCCGACCGGGTGACCGGGTCTGCTGGATGGTGCCCATGTCTCACGTCGTCATGCATCGCCGCGACCGTCCCTCCAGGGGCGAGCGGGAAAACCCGATTCACGGCAGCGTGACGAGACTCGTCGTGTTGGGTGATACGTCCCGTGTGACCATGGCGGTGCACGGCACGGTCGACAGTCGGATCGTGTTTTCCGTGCCAACCCACGTCGGGCGGCGAAACAGACTCGCGGTCGGGGAAGCGGTCGCCGTTTCCTTGCTGGCGGACGGTATCCACCTGATGCCCTGGGAAACACTCGAGCCCTAGGCCGGAAATTTCATCAGGGACCCCGGATGCTGGCGGAATTCGCAGCCGTCCTGGCGCCGCTCTGGGCGAGGCGAGGGGCGGTGATCCAGTGAATCATCGCC
>JBFGYN010000091.1:0-11368 GCA_041587415.1 Candidatus Competibacterales bacterium
ATCGCAGGGCGTGGTTTCGTCCCACGGCGCAATGACCTGCTTGATCCGGAGTCCATGCGCCCGTGCAAACTCCCAGTCGCGCTGATCGTGCCCCGGTACTGCCATGACGGCACCCGTTCCGTACGACATGAGGACGAAGTTGGCGACCCATACCGGCACCGTTTCGCCGGTGATCGGGTGTGTCGCCTCGATCCCCAGTGGCCGCCCGTCTTTTTCGAGGGTTTCGACGTCGGCTTCGGTGACGCCGTGGTGGCCGCATTCTTCGATGAAGGCGGCCACGTCGGAGTCGCTCTGGGCCGCACGGACCGACAGCGGGTGCTCGGCGGCAACAGCCATGTAAGTGACCCCGAACACGGTATCCGGGCGCGTCGTGAAGATTTTCAGCACGTCGTCACCACCGGCAATCGGAAAATCCATCTCCAAGCCCTCCGAGCGTCCGATCCAATTCCGCTGCATCGTAATGACGTTCTCGGGCCATCCGCTCAAGGTCTCCAGGCCCCTGAGCAATTCGTCGGCGTAGTCGGTAATCTTTAGAAACCACTGGGGAATTTCGCGTCGCTCTACGGCAACGCCGGACCGCCACCCCTTACCGTCCACGACTTGCTCGTTGGCGAGCACGGTCTGGTCCACCGGATCCCAGTTGACGACGGCATGCTTACGGTAGGCAAGCCCTTTTTCGTACAATCGGGTAAACAGCCACTGCTCCCACCGGTAATAGTCTCGATCGCAGGTGGCAAATTCCCGATCCCAGTCGTAGCCGAAACCGAGCCGCTTCAGCTGCCCTTTCATGTACTCGATGTTTTGGCGCGTCCACTGAGCAGGCGGCACGCGATTCTGTATCGCGGCGTTTTCGGCTGGCAGCCCGAACGCGTCCCATCCCATGGGCTGCAGAACATTCTTTCCCAACATACGCTGGTAGCGTGAAATCACGTCGCCGATGGTGTAATTGCGAACGTGCCCCATGTGTAGCCGTCCGCTGGGATAGGGAAACATGGACAGGCAGTAGAATTTTTCCCGGCGAGAATCCTCCACCACTCGAAAGGACTTGTTTTGCTCCCAAAAGCGCTGTGCCTCTTGCTCGATTTCGTTGGGCTTGTAGGACTCGTCCATCACTACCGGTTTTCCGATTGAGGGTTCCGTTCAGGGGCGGGACTGCGCAGTAAGCCCACGATAGCCCATGGTGCTGCAAAGCGACAACTTGCAAGCAGCCGTCCCACAGCCAAAACTAGTACCTGTTGCAGACACAGCCGAGCGAGCCGTCAAGATGACCGATTCCGACCGGGATACCCAGCAGACACGCGCCTACAACCGCATGATGGAGCGGGTCAAGGCCGCGCTCGAGCAGGCAGAGCAGGATACCCTGCCCACGCTTCAGCGCAACATCGAGCAGGCCAAAAAAACGGCTGTCGAGCTGGGAGAATTGACCCGCGACGAAGCCGAGCAAGTCGGTGAATGGCTGCGCCGCGACCTGCACGATGCCGGCGACTATCTGGCGCGCACCGGACGCGATCTCGGGGCTTGGCTGCGCTTCGACGTCAAGGTCCTGGAAGAGCGTTTCCTGGAACTCCTGACACGGGCCGCCGATCAGACCCGCCTGCAATTGCTCGAGGTTGCGGAGCGCGCCGAACGGGCGACCCACTACGCAACCGGTGAAGTGATGAGCCCGGGAACTCTCTCTTGCGAGGCGTGCGGAAAGCAGATCCATTTGCACAGAACCGGGCACATACCGCCTTGCGCCGCCTGTCATGGAACGCGATTCACTCGCGTATCGGAGGAGGAGGCTCCCGAGTAACCCGGTCTGAGGTGGCCGACCGGCGCCGAGCAAGTCGGACTAGGGCAACGAACACCACCACGGCCAGTACCAGCGCAAACACCGGGGCTTGCCCGTATCGAACGTACGGTGTCGCGCCAACACGCGGCAGGAAACCACCGCTCAAGACTGTCGCCTCGAATTGGCGTGAACTCCCCAGAATGCGCCCCCTGTGGTCAATGAGCGCGGAAATCCCGGTGTTCGTGGCGCGTATCAGGTCGCGCCCGGTTTCCATTGCCCGGGTGCGCGCAATTTCCAGATGTTGGTGGGGCGCCAGCGACGCCCCAAACCACGCGTCATTGCTGACATTGACGAGCACATTGGCATCCGGTAGGGCCAAGCGAATCTCCTCCCCGAACGCAGCTTCGTAACAAATGGATATGCCGAAACGAAGACCGTCGACGACGATTGGCCCGGTATCGGAACGACCAGCCGAGAAATCCGACATGGGAATCTGCACGTAGGTTTCGAAAAACCGAAGCAGGGTCCGGAGCGGCAGGTACTCCCCGAACGGCACCAAGTGGCGCTTGTGATACGCCAGGTCGGGATTGCCCGCAACAACCACCGAGTTGTAGTAATTTCCGGCATTCCGGTCGAACACCGGAAGGCCGGTAAGGAGAACGCCACCGTATTGACCGACGCGCTTACCGATTTCCGCGAGGAACGGCCTAGCCTCGTGCCGAAACACGGGAACGGCCGTTTCCGGCCATACGACCAGGTCCATCGGCAGTGACGACAACGTGAGGCGCCGATAGTGCTCCAGCGTTCGAACCCGCTCCTGCGCCTCCCACTTGTCTTGTTGCGGAATGTTCCCCTGTACGATCGCCACCGTCTGACGATTGCTCGTCGGTTGCGTCCACGATTGCTGCTCCAGCATCAGCCCCCCGAAAAACGTGGACGCCAGCAACAGGGCGGCAGCGACACGCTGGACGAAGGACCCGTGGAACATGACCACCAGGCATCCTGAGCCAAGGGCGACCAAGGTGCCAGCGCCCAGGACGCCGACCACCGGGAACCACCCCGCCAGAGGAGTATCCGCTTGGCTGTAGCCCAGCCCGAGCCAGGGAAATCCGGTCAAGAAACGCTCACGGAGCCATTCCAGGACCGTCCACAGTGACGGGAATACCAGCAAGTAACGAATGAGCCCAGGCCGGGGAGCCACGACCTGCAGCCCCCATCCCAGGGCCGCCGGGTAGAGCGCGAGAAAAGACACGAGCAAGACAGTCACCAAAGCCGCGAAGGGCGGTGACGCGTTGCCGAAATCGTGAAGACTAACGTAGACCCAGTAGACCCCGGCACCAAATAGACCGAGACCGAACAGCCATCCACGACGTGCCGCCGCGCGGGGCGAGGCGCCCTCCAGCAAAACCAGCAAAGCCGCTGGCGCAAGGAAGGCCAGTGCAGCAATGGAGAAGGGCGCAAATGCGCCCACCAGGGCTACACCGGAAAGAGCCGCTAGCGTGTCCCGAGTCCGCATCGATTACCGGGCTGGCGCATGAGCGTGCGCCCGCGGCGATTGCGAGCGTGCATTTTCCTTGGAACTTCTACTTCGATTAATTAGAACAATCACTTAAAAATGAGTGAGCCGCCTCGGGAGCGACCGAGCCTAGCTTGTAGGTGGCGCCGGGGACCCGAGGGTCAGGCCCAGCAGATGTACCCGCCGGTTGTCGGCGCGAACTACCTCGAACTGCAAGCCGTCCACGTCGACGCGGTCGCCGCGTCGCGGTAAGCGCCCCAGCTTCTGCATGAGCAGTCCGCCGATGGTGTCGAACTCCTCGTCGCTGAAGTCGGTGCCGAAGTACTCGTTGAAATCCTCGATGGGAGTCCGCGCCTTCACCATGTAGTGACCGTCGCCGTGGGCCCGAACGAAACTGTCGTCTTCCGCATCGTGTTCGTCATCGATGTCACCGACGATTTGTTCCAATACGTCTTCGATGGTGACAAGCCCGGCCACCCCACCGTATTCGTCGATCACGATCGCCATGTGAATTCGGCTGACGCGAAATTCGCGCAAGAGGGTATTCAGGCGCTTGCTTTCCGGAATGAAGCGTGCTGGACGCAAGAAGTCCCTCAACGTCGGCCGGCGCTCGGCATCCGCGAAAAATCGCAGCAGATCCTTGACGAGCAGTATGCCCTGCACTTCATCCCGGTTCTCCCCAACCACCGGCAGTCGGGAATGGCCGGACTCCATGGCGACCCGGAGAATCTCATCGATCGGCCAATCATTGTCGACGACGACCATCTGCGCCCTTGGAATCATGATGTCGCGGACTTTCATGTCGGCAACCTGCATGACCCCCTCGATCATGCTCAACGCTTCGGCGTCCAGCAGATCCCGCTGCTCGGCGTCTCTAAGCAATTCGACGAGTTCGTTTTGATCCCGAGGCTCGCCCAACAGAGCCTGACCCAACCGCCCGAACCAGGATTTATTTCCAGTACCGTTGCTAGGTCGGTCTTCCATCAGTCTACGTCAACCACTCGGTAGGGATTCGAATAGCCCAGATCGGCCAGTATTTCCGATTCCATTGCCTCCATTTCTGCGGCCTGCTCGTCTTGCAGGTGATCGAATCCGAGAAGGTGGAGCATGCCGTGAACGATCATGTGGGCGTAGTGTTCCTCCGCAGACTTGTGCTGCGCCTCTGCCTCCCGGACGACGATCGGCACGCAGACGACCACATCGCCCAGCAATGCTTCCGCCTCGGCGATTCCGGGGGGTGCTTCGAATGGAAACGAGAGCACGTTCGTGGCCCTGTCGATCCCGCGATACTGCAGGTTGAGGGCCCTGCCCTCGGCCTCGTCCACGAATCGAACTGTCAGCTCGGGTACGCTCACCCCGGCCGCATCGGTTCGCCCCGCCAGCGCCGCATCCGCCCACTGCAGGACCCGCGCCGCCCCGGGTATCGCCGCCGCACTGGACGCAACCTGGAGGTTGACATGAATTGACGGCGAGCCGACGTTCAAGCAGCACCCTCGTGGCGTTCGTAGGCTGCTACGATTCGCTGTATCAGCGGGTGGCGCACCACGTCGCGTCCAGTGAAGAATGTGAAACTGATGCCCTCCACGCCGTGAAGAACTTCCAGGGAGTGGCGGAGCCCCGACGTCTGCTCGCGAGGAAGATCGATTTGGGTTATGTCACCGGTGACGACCGCAGTCGAGCCGAACCCGATGCGTGTCAGGAACATCTTCATTTGTTCAACGGACGTGTTCTGCGCTTCGTCCAAGATGATGAACGCTTCGTTCAGAGTTCGTCCGCGCATGAAAGCGAGTGGTGCCACTTCGATCACGTTTCGCTCGATCAGCTTCGCCACTCGCTCGAAGCCGAGCATCTCATAGAGGGCATCGTACAATGGCCTCAGGTAAGGGTCGATTTTCTGGACCAAGTCACCCGGTAAGAAGCCCAGGCGCTCGCCTGCCTCCACGGCAGGTCGAACGAGGACGATTCGGCGCACTTCCTCCCTTTCAAGCGCGTCGACGGCACAAGCTACGGCGAGATACGTCTTCCCGGTACCAGCCGGCCCCACCCCAAAGGAAATGTCGTCACTGGCAATGCTGCGCAAATAGCGCTTCTGATTGACACCACGCCCTCGCACCAGTCCGCGCCGGGTGTGAATGACCACCTCATCGGAATCGGTCTCGCTGCCATCCAGCAGCGCGTCGACTCCGGAATCCTGGAGGTGGACGTGTACACCCGCGGGGGTGAGTAACTCGCTACCGGTTAGTCGATACAACTCCCGTATGAGCTCACCGGCCTTGCGCGATGCCCCGCGGTCGCCGATCAGGCGGAATTGGTTGCCGCGATTGTTGATTTCGACACCCAGGCGGCGCTCGATTAGGCGCAGATGTTCATCAAACTGCCCGCAAAGATTGGCGAGGCGTTCATTGTCTTCCGGCTCCAACGCCAGGTCCAACACGTCGGCGCTCTCGTTCAATGCCGGACCCGTAATCCGCTCGATGTCATTTGTTGGCTTTCATCTCCCGACACACTCTCCACGAAGGGAATTCGGTAGCGCCTCGGTAATTCGCACGGCAACGAATTGCCCGATGAGGTCGGCGCTGCCTTCGAAGTTTACCACTCGGTTGTTTTCCGTGCGCCCGCTCATTTGATGCGGATTTTTGCGGGCATGCCCATCGACCAGGACTTGCTGCACAGTTCCGACCATCCCAATGGAGATAGCGGCCGCCATATCCTGGATTCGGGATTGAAGCCGTGTCAGCCGCGTCTTCTTTTCCTCATCCGGTGTCGAATCCGAATAAGAGGCCGCGGGCGTGCCCGGGCGCGGGCTGTACAGAAAGCTGAAGCTTTGATCGAAGCCGATGTCGTCGATGAGTTTCATCGTCGCATGGAAATCGGCCACCGACTCACCCGGAAAACCGACGATGAAGTCCGAGGACACGCTGATCCCCGGTCGGGCCTCGCGCAGCCGTCGAATCTTGGATTTGTACTCCAATGCGGTGTGGCCCCGCTTCATGGCGGCAAGAATTCGGTCCGACCCGCTCTGAACCGGAAGATGAACGTGGCTTGCCAGTTCGGGGGTCTCCGCGAATGCTTCGATGAGGCGGTCCGAGAACTCGACGGGGTGCGAGGTTGTGAACCGAATACGATCAATGCCGTCCACGGCCGCCACGAATTCGACCAGCAAAGCGAGATCGGCATGGTCGCCGTCGTGCATGGGCCCACGATAGGCGTTCACGTTCTGTCCGAGCAGGGTCACTTCCCGGACCCCCTGGCTCGCCAGCGAAGCAACTTCCGCAATGACGTCGTCGAACGGCCGGCTCACTTCCTCGCCGCGAGTGTAGGGCACCACACAAAACGTGCAGTATTTGCTACAACCTTCCATGATCGAGACGTACGCCCGAGGTCCTTCGGCCCGAGGTGCCGGCAATTGGTCGAATTTCTCGATCTCCGGAAAGGAGATGTCCACAACGCCGCGGTGAGTCTCTCGCGCTTCTTCCAGCATTTCGGGCAAACGGTGTAGCGTCTGCGGGCCGAAAACCACGTCCACATACGGGGCTCGGGATAAGATCGCCGCACCCTCCTGACTTGCGACGCACCCGCCGACCCCGATCACCAGATCGGGATTTTGCTGCTTCAGAGCTCTCCACTGCCCGAGCTGCGAGAAAACTTTTTCCTGGGCCTTCTCCCGGATCGAGCAAGTATTCAGCAACAGCACATCCGCCGCATTTGGATTGGCCGTGGGTTCGAGCCCATGGGATTGAGCCAGCACGTCCGCCATCTTGGCCGAATCGTACTCGTTCATCTGGCAACCGAAAGTCTTGATGTATAGCTTACCGGCCATCGCATCGGGTCGTTGCATTTCCAGCGGGCTAGTATGCCACCACATACTGCCGTCCCCAATCGTTGCGAGAACCGGTGTGGTGACGAGCGAACACCAGCGCCGGCAGGGAAGGTGTGGCACGTCTCGGCTCACGCAAGCGGAATAGAGCCTGTCATGCATCCGACCGCAATGGTGAACGACACGGCTATGCGCACGAGCTGGAACTGATTCTCGGGCCGCTCGCGTTCCACTCGCTTGCGAATTGTGTCGTGAGCTTTGTTCAGGCTTCCCTGCTGGACGCAGCGATCGTACAAGGCCGACAAACCCAGTTTAGCCGGGGGGCCATCCACGACGAAGTCATTCTCGTAAACGATGCCTCGGGGCATTTTTCCCTGCCCCTGTGCACTGTCGGGTGGCAGGTCTCGCGCCGTGCTTCGGCGCTAAGCCCGCGTCCGGCATTGACTACACCTGCATTCACGTCGTGTGAAAATGAAGTCTAGCCCGGACGTTGCATCGGGATCCGGGAATTTCGCGGAGGGCTGGTCAGTCGAGCTCGTGTGATCGTGCAAAAGTCGATGCGAGACATCGACTTGCCGTGCGATCCCGCGAGATGGGCGGCCAGAACCCGCGAAAAACCGGATAGCGTCAACGATGACATAGTGTCACTTGCCAATATGATCACAACCCACTGTTTTATTTAACGTAACGGCCTAAGTCAGGGCGTCCTGGTGCAACGTTCGGGCTAGACGGGACCCTGACTGGCGGAACGCAAGAGCGTGGGTTCCAGGAATTCGCGTTCGGCGGGGCGCCAAGGGTAGACGGAAGCCCGGAGAGCACGCCGCAATACCGGCATGCGCACGATAACATTGCAATGGCCCAGCGGGCTCTCACGCTACGCCAGATGCGTCGCGAAAACCTTTGCAACGGCGGCTGCGACGGCCCGCCGCCCACGCTGGCTCAAGTGCACCCCATCACGCTCAAGGCATCGACCGGGATCGAGAGCGCCGTAAAGATCCACGTACGGGAGGCCCCGGGAGCGGGCGAGAAGCACGATGCCCTCCGCGACCTCCTTCATTTTGGGCGGCGCTTCACACAATTCCGTGCCTCGAACCCGCCCCATGGGTGGCGGTGTCAACAGCATGATTCGTAGCTCTGGTCGGAGATCTCCTGCGATGTCCAGGAGGCGTGACACGCCGTCGACGACACACTGAGGCGCCGGCGGCCCATACTGACGCTTCAAGTCGTTCGTTCCCAGCATGACCAGCAGCCACCGCAACTCGCCCGCGCGCCGCAACGATTCGGGAAGCGCCTGAGCGCCGTTCAACTCGTTGGTATCAAAGGCCGTGGTTCGCCCATCTTGGCCTCCGTTGACGAAACGGACATGACCGAGAAGCCGACTCTGCGCGAGGTCGGTCCAGCGTCGGGCGCTGCCATGCGGGCGAGCGGTGTTCGAATCACCGAACACCAGTGCTCCTTCCGGCGTAGCCGCCACGCCCCGGCGCTGGCGAACACGACCCAGCAGTCGACGGAGACCAAACGACACCTTCGTCCTCGACAAATCGTTCGAGTGAAAGCCAGCCCTGGAACAAGACCTCCTGGCTCTGTCAGGGGCCGAGTTCCACAATAAGCTCAACGTGGGTCAATCGTTCGTGGCACGAATTCGGGCCGCTTCCTGGCGCAGCACATGACGGGTTATCAGATCGGACTCGGAATCAGTGAGCCCCACAAACTCAACCGCGGCCCAGTGCGGACACTCCGCAATGACACCCGGGCGATAGACGCTGCGCTGCACACGCGCTTCCGTACCGAGTGTGACCAATGTATCGACAAGTTCCAATCGAATCCAAATCCGAGCATCGAGAGGTAACTTCTCTTCAGCGAAGAACGAGATTCCCCCTGCGCTCAAGTTTACGGGGCGGACACATCGATGACAGTCGTCCGGCTCGTTGGCAAGCAGTGCGTTCGCCAACATGTCAACTTTTCGGTTGACCGTTTCGATGAAGCGCGACAATTCGGGTGAATGGCTCCTGACGTCCCGCAACGATCGTTCCAGACTGCGCGACATGCAAGCGAACTCACCGCATAGGCCGGGGAGGTCGAGCCCGTTCTCCGATTCGGCGCCAGCGCCGGAATCGAGCACCTTGTAGCTGATCACAACCTGGTCCTCGATGCGGAAGTGGCGCCGCCGCTCCGAACCCCCGTTGTCGTCGCTGACGGGGTGCATGGATGTCCTTTCTCTCCTCATTGATTCGTCCTCTTCAGGGCCGACAGGTTCGCGTCGCGCAGGTCATCGGCGCCCTTGACCAGCACCACCTCCACGCGCCTGTTCCGTGTTCGACCCTCGGGCGTCTCGTTGCTGTCCACGGGTTTCGTATCGGCGTGTCCTTCTGCGGTAATGCGTTCAGGCTGCGCAAATCCGCCGTCCAGTAGACCATGCACGACTGTAACGGCACGTGCCGAAGACAGCTCCCAGTTCGATCGAAATCGGCTGGTCTGAATCGGCAAGTCGTCCGTGTGTCCCGCGACCACGACGGCACCGGACATCTCGCCGATGACGGCTCCAATCTTGTGAAGCACTGGAACGAAGGTGGGCTCCAACTCCGCCCGACCCGAGCCGAAAGAGCTCTTCTCGCGGATGCGGATGACGATCTTGCTGTCCACCGTCTCGACCTCGACCAATCCCTGCTCGATTTCCTCGGCGAGAGTCTCGCGGATTTTCTTTGCGTCGACCTTGAGGCTTTCGGACGCTTGGGCATTGCGGCGCGTCTTTGCCACTGCCAAATGCCTTTTTAGATCGTTGTCCGTCTCCTGTTGCACCACGTTCAACGGCGTTGGCTCCGGCCGACCGGCGCTGAACTCTCTGGCCACGACGTTGATGCCCTTGGGCGGCTCCCGTGTCTTGACTTCCCGCTGTACCCCGAACGCATCGCGCATGGACCCGGCCAGTTCTTTGAACTTGAGCCGGTCCATTTCGGAGAACGAGAAGAGCAGCACGAAAAATGCCATGAGCAGCGACATGAGATCTGCGAACGTTGCCATCCACGGCGGCGCGCCAGTGGCTGCTTTCTTGACTCTGGGTTGCGCCGATTCCATTAGCTCACTGTTTCCGTCGACCTGTGCAATCCGTTGGCGCCGGGCAAATCCATCAGGCAGCGTCAGCCATTGAATCACCGCGCTGTTTCGGCGGCAGATAGGCTTTCAGCATTTCCTCCATCACCCTTGGATTCAGCCCCTCCTGAATCGCTCCGACGGTTTCGAGGATAAGGGATTTGTTCATGCGCTCCTCTGCGGATCGCAAAGCGAGCTTTTCGCCCAATGGCTGCGCGATTGCGTTGGCCAAGACGGCGCCGTACAAGGTCGTCAGGAGCGCGACAGCCATTGCCGGCCCAAGCGCTTTCGGGTCGTCCATGTTGGACATCATCTGGACGAGGCCGATGAGCGTTCCGATCATGCCCATGGCGGGGGCCGCATCGGAGATTGCCTTGAAAATGCCCTGCCCCTGATCGTGGCGTTCGATGGTGAGATTGATGTCCTTGCCGAGGACCCGCGAGACGAATTCCGGCTCGTGGCCATCAATTGCCAGTTGGATACCCTTTTTCAGGAAGCTATTGTTCACTTCCACGCTCTCGAGACCGAGCAGGCCCTCCTTGCGTGCTACGTTTGCAAGCTCGACTCCCTCGTCGATCAGTTTCGACGCGGACTCGGGTTTGTGCAGAAACGCTTTCATGGCAATTTTGAAAGCACCCAGCGTGTGGGCCAGCGGGAACCTCATCAACGTCACCGCAAGTGTGCCGCCGAACACGATAATGATGCCCGGCACATTGACGAACATGCCGACACTTCCGCCGAAAAATATCGCACCGATGATACATCCGATGGCGCCGACCATGCCCAGAAGTGTTGCGAGATCCACAGGTTCCATCCCCTAAATAATTGCCGCGTCGGCACCCGCCCTCGAGCGGGCGAGATCCATCGGCTTGCTATTAATATCGACCCGGAATTCGAAAGCTTTAGCCCGAAACGCTCGTTGGAACGCGCGACGGGCGACGCGGGCTAAGGACCCGGATGCCTCGATGCCGGCATCCAGACATCTACGCGGTTGCGGCCGCTGGCCTTGGCTCGATACAAGGCCTGATCGGCGCGGGTCATCAATGCCTTGGGGTCGATCTCGCCCCCGCAACCGACGATGCCCGCACTCATGGTCAGCGAAATCTGTGCGCCGCCGTGCTCGACTCGAGTGGCCTCGACCCGTGCGAGCAGCCGTTCGAGCAACGTGCGCGCA
>JBFGYN010000092.1:0-11349 GCA_041587415.1 Candidatus Competibacterales bacterium
CGCAAATCGAGCCCCAGGTACATGGGGCGTCCGTTGATGAAGTCGAGCCAGCCCGGGGTAGCCGATGCCAGGTTGAGTGCGACGGTGTAGCCGCGGCCAAGCGCCTCCTCGACGATGGCGGCCGCTCTGATCTGCTCGTCCGGAGAATCGAACCGGACAAGCATGCGATCGCTCGTCATCTCGAATCCTTTGGGCACGACACCACTTTCGTTCAAAGCCGTTTCCAGGCGTCGCAATAATCCTTGGTCGAGCGAGGCACCGCGTTCAGGGGAAACCTGAAGCGCCGGATCGCTCCCGAAAACATTCGGCAAGGCGTAAAGGAAGCCGAAGCCGAGCACGACTATTATGATGAAATGCTTCCACCATGCGTATCGATTCACCATGGAGACCGTGTCCGCGTATTGGGTCTTGCCCCGACGGGTTTCCGACGAGGCTCGGGTATCCGAGGCAGGCAGGTCAACGTGCTGGCCTGTCTTGACGGCAACGTCTGCGTCGCCGCGCCTCAGAGGCTTTTGGTGGTGCCCTTGGGCATGACAGCGGCCACGGCTTGGCGTTGAATTTTTAGCTGAACGCCCTCGTTCGCCTCGACCAGGATGAAATTGTCACCGACATCGACAACTTTGGCCAGCAGACCGCCGTTCGTCACCACCTCGTCGCCTTTTTTCAGGGACCCTACCATTTGCTTGTGTTCTTTGGCCCGTTTTTGCTGCGGTCGAATGAGAAGGAGGTAGAACACCACGAGAAGCAGAATCGGAAAAATCATGGCCGAAAGCATGTCACCGCCTCCCGCGGCGCCGTCTTGGGCCATGGATTCACGCACGAAGAAATTGAAAACGCTTTCCATTCTTGATCGCCTTGATTCATTCGGGTCGCCCCCAAAGTCGAGCGGGGGCATGGGTGGGGCAGATCCGTTCCAGCCGCGGGTAGCGGCGGACGGCACGTCGCGGACCAGCGGTGGACCGGGCGCGTATTATAGCGCCGGGACCCTTTCCCCACGCAACTCATAGAACTCCTTCACGAATTCATCCAACGTCCCGCGCATGATTGCATCGCGCAGTCCAGCCATCAGACTCTGGAAGTAATGCAGATTGTGAATCGTATTCAGACGATGGCCGAGAATCTCCCCACATGCCTCGAGATGCCTGAGATAGGCGCGACTGTAATGGGCGCAGGCGTAGCACCCGCAGCGCTCGTCGATTGGCCCTGTGTCGTCGCGATATCGGGCGTTACGAAGGCGTAGGGTTCCTGAGCGCGTGAACAGGTGCGCATTGCGCGCATTGCGTGTCGGCAGGACGCAGTCGAACATGTCGACGCCCCGCCGGACGGCCTCGACGATGTCCTGAGGTCTGCCGACACCCATCAGGTACCTGGGCGATTCGTCCGGCAGAAAAGGTAGGGTCGACTGCAATGTGTCATTTCTTTCCGTCTCGCTCTCGCCGACCGCCAAACCGCCGATTGCGTAGCCATCGAAACCGATCGCAACCAAAGCTTGGGCTGAGACCCGGCGAAGTTCGGGGTAAACGCTACCTTGCACGATTCCGAACAAGGCTGAAGGATTGCCCTGGTGCGCATCCACGCTGCGCTGCGCCCAACGCAACGACAAGTGCATGGAGTCACTGGCCTGCCGCAGTGTTGCTGGATGCGGCGTGCACTCGTCCAGCGACATGACGATGTCTGCCCCCAGATCACGCTGCACGGCCATCGATTCCTCGGGTCCCAAAAATACCGGAGTGCCGTCCACCGGCGATCGAAAATGGACGCCCTGCTCCGTAATCTTGCGCGTTTTCGCGAGGCTGAAGACCTGAAATCCGCCGGAATCCGTCAAAATCGGGCCCTGCCAGTGCATGAAATCGTGTAGGTCGCCATGTGCCCGGATCACATCGGTGCCCGGCCTCAACATGAGATGAAATGTGTTGCCAAGAATGATTTCCGAACCCAGCGCCAGGAGTTCTTCCGGTGACAACGCCTTGACCGTGCCGGAAGTGCCAACCGGCATGAAAGCAGGGGTCTCTGCCGTGCCACGGGCGAAGCTCAGACGACCGCGTCTTGCCGCACCGTCACGAGCAATGAGTGAGAACTTCATCGAGTGCGCCGCCCCGGGCAGGAGAACCAAACGGCCAGGCACCGAATTCGCATAGACTGCGTCGCCCGACCCCTAAGAACGGCCCCAAAAGACTGCATCATTAGCCTTGATACGTTTTCTTCAGCAAAAGGATTGCCACGGCCTGCGAGCCGCCGCCGGTAGCACGTTCGACGGGCCCATGCCCGCACCTTCCTGCAAACCGCAGCGGCAGCAGCGCTTTCCTGTCAGGACTCGCACCCGAAATCGACGCAACCCCACGCTCGTCCACGACCAGGTACAAGGATCGAGACCAATCCGAACGCTGCATCGGGCTCCGGCATTATCGCGGAGGGCTGGCCAGGCCGGCTGGTAGGATCGCGCAAGTGACCGTGCGACCCCACGAAATAGTCGAACGAGCCCTCCGGCCACAAAAGAAAAGTCATTCGCGCGCACGACGGCCCCTATCGACCCACCAGCGTAGACCCAAGCTCTTGCTTGCCAGAAGAAAGTGACCGCATCGATGCGGCCGTGTGATTCATTCAGGCGAGTCCCGGTCAATTTCACTCGTTCGAGTGGCCGATTTCCTACCACGACGCATCGGCTTTTGCCATTCTTGTGGCCACCTCGAATCGCTAGACTGCCGGTCACAATTCCTCGTTGCGAGGGCAACACCGAGCGTCCGCTGGACGCGTTAGTACGCTTCGGCGCATTTCGACCAAGGGGCATGATCGATGGATACGGCAGCAAGCCCGGAATCAAGAGAGCAGGGAACGCGAGAACAGGGACCAAAACCACTTCTTGCAAGATGTTTGTCAATTTTTCTCGGATGGAATCTGGGCGCTGCCGTAGGGCTTACCCTACCTGCCTATTTCATGGGTGGGCTGAACTCGAACGCGGTCATGTCCAACGTCGTATTCTGGGCTCACCTATTGTCCGTCGTTCTGGTCCCGGCGGTAATCTTACTTGGGATTCTTGACCAAGCCGTCGCGCGCGATCCCGACATTTGGTTAAGGCGTAAGCGAAGCATCTATTCAGTGCTACTCATTGCGGCGACGGGTGCCGGCGCCTACGCGATGGTCGTCCGCTCGATGCTCTTCTGAGCGGCTGCGTTCAGAATGCCCTCAGTTGGCCGCATCGACAATTAGGTACTCGACCCGACGCAGGCCGCGCGGCAGCAGCTTGCCCCGCCGTCCCCTGAGGCCGGCATAGCCGTCCAAGTCGGACTTTCGCAGCGTCAGCTTCCGTCGGCCGCAGATCAAGGTGAGCACGGCGCTGGCCGGCACACAGGCCACGGACTGAACCAAGTCGTCGCCTGCCTTTCCGAGCCCGATGATGCGGTTTCCCTTGCCCCGGGCCAGAATCGGCAAATCCGACACCGGAAAAACCAGCAGGTGCCCCAGTCGCGTCACCGCCGCGATTCGATCCGATTCGCGGTCCGACACGGGCACAGGCGTCAGCGGCAGCGCCGTGTCGGATAGGGTGAGGATCGCTTTGCCGGCCTTGTTTCGTGAAATCAGCTCACCCAACGACACGACAAATCCGAATCCTGCATCCGACGCAAAGACCCAGAGGTCATCTGCCTCACCCATCAGGACCGCACGAAATGTCGCCCCCGAGGGTGGGGTCAGGCGCCCGGTCAGCGGTTCGCCATAGCCACGGGCCGACGCGAGCGTATGGGCCAAAATGCTATAGGTGCGTCCCGTAGTATCGAGAAATACCGCGCTATGACTGCTGCGCCCTCGGCCGATGCCGAGAAATCCGTCGCCGCTCTTGTAGGGGAGCGTCTCAGGATCCACATCGTGACCTTTGGCGGCCCGCACCCAACCTTTTTGGGACAGAACAACGGTGACGGGCTCGCTGGGCATCAATTCCGACTCGTCCAACGGTTTTGCCGGTGGCCGTTCCACCACGATCGTGCGCCGGTCATCCCCGAATGTTTGCGCATCTTCGATGAGTTCGGCCCGCACCAGTTCCCGGAGTTTGTCTTCCGAGCCGAGTGTGTTCTTCAAGCGTTCCTGTTCTTCGGCGAGTTCCGACTGCTCAGAGCGAATCTTGATTTCCTCGAGCCGCGCCAGCTGCCGCAGTCGGGTGTCGAGTACGAAGGTAGCCTGCACTTCGGAAAGGCCGAACGTGACCATGAGAACGGGTTTCGGCTCGTTTTCCGTACGAATGATTCGAATTACCTCGTCAATGTTCAGGAATGCCAGCAAAAGACCGTCCAGCAGGTGTAGCCTTTCCTCCACCTTCCCGAGCCGATGTGCCAGGCGCCGGCGAACCGTCCCGATACGATACTGCAGCCACTCCAGCAAGAGATCGCGAAGATTCCGCACCCGAGGCCGGCGGTCGAGTCCGATGACGTTCAGATTGACGCGGTATGTGCGTTCCAAATCAGTGGTGGCGAATAAGTGCGCCATGAGCCTGCTCAGATCCACACGATTCGACCGCGGTACAATGACCAACCGAGTGGGATTCTCGTGATCGGACTCGTCCCGGAGATCTTCTACCATGGGCAGCTTCTTGGCGGCCATCTGGGAGGCGATTTGCTCGAGAACACGGGCGCCCGATACCTGGTGCGGCAGCGCTATGACGACCACCTCGTTTCCCTCCCGTTCCCACCGGGCACGCAACCTCATGGACCCGGTTCCTGTTTCGTACAGACTGCGGATCTCCTCCCTGGCGCTTATCAATTCGGCGCCCGTCGGGTAATCCGGGCCGGCAACATGCTGCAACAACTGTTGGACCGTGGATTCGGGCGACTCCAGCAGACGAACGCACGCCGCGGTCACTTCGCGGAGGTTGTGGGGTGGGATATCCGTGGACATGCCCACGGCGATTCCCGAAGCGCCATTGAGCAGAATGTTCGGTAGCCGGGCTGGCAGAAGTGCAGGCTCGTCGAGCGTTCCGTCGAAATTCGGCACCCAGTCGACCGTACCCTGGTCGACCTCCTGCAGGAGGGCGCGCGCGTAGGGGGCCAATCGGGACTCTGTATAGCGCATGGCCGCGAAGGATTTCGGGTCGTCCGCAGATCCCCAATTGCCCTGGCCGTCAACCAACGGATACCGGTACGAAAAGGATTGCGCCATCAAAACCATGGCTTCGTAGCACGCACTGTCCCCGTGCGGATGATATTTTCCCAACACATCGCCCACGGTGCGCGCGGACTTCTTGTGTTTCGACGTCGCAGCCAATCCGAGCTCCGACATAGCGTAGACGATCCGCCGCTGAACCGGTTTCAACCCATCCGCGATCGCTGGCAATGCCCGGTCCAAGATGACGTACATGGAGTAGTCCAGATAGGCTTTCTCCGCAAAAACGCCAACCGGCAATCGCTCACTCCCGTCGGATCGAATGTCCTTGTTTTCCTCGCTCATGGGATGCCCTTTCGATGAGCTTCAGATTTCGGCAAGATTGCCCTTGCTTTCGAGCCAGTCTCGACGGTCGGCGGCGCGCTTTCGCGCGAGCAGCATGTCGAGCATCGCGAGTGCGTCTTCCGACCCATCAAGAGTCAGCTGTACCAGGCGCCGGGTGTCCGGCTCCATCGTCGTTTCCCGGAGCTGGAGCGGATTCATCTCGCCGAGGCCCTTGAAGCGCGTGACGGTGATCTTGCCCTTTTTTTTCTCCGCTTTGATTCGATCGATGATCCCCGCCTTCTCATCGTCGTCCAGGGCGTAACTGATTTCTTTCCCCACGTCGATCCGATAGAGCGGCGGCATGGCGACGAAAACATGGCCTCGCTCCACTACGGGACGAAAATGACGAAGAAAAAGCGCACACAGCAACGTCGCGATGTGGAGCCCGTCCGAATCGGCGTCTGCGAGAATGCAAATCTTTCCGTAGCGAAGATTGTCCAGGTTATCGGAACCCGGGTCGACGCCGATGGCGACCGCAATGTCATGAATCTCCTGTGACGCCATGACTTCGGCCGAATCGACCTCCCATGTGTTCAAAATCTTGCCTCGCAGAGGCATGATTGCCTGAAACTCCCGCGCGCGCGCTTGCTTCGCTGACCCGCCCGCGGAATCCCCCTCCACGAGGAACAACTCGGATCGGTCCAGGTCGTGAGTCGTGCAATCCGCCAGCTTGCCCGGCAGCGCGGGACCCGTCGTGATCTTCTTGCGAACAATTTTCTTGCCTGCCCGCTGACGCCTTTGCGCGGCTTGAATAGCGAGCTGGGCAATTTGCTCGCCGAGGGCCGCGTGCTGATTCAGCCAAAGACTGAAGACGTCTTTTACGATACCCGCTACGAATACAGCGCATTCCCGTGATGACAGCCGTTCCTTGGTCTGGCCGGAGAATTGGGGATCGGCGAGCTTGACGGACAGCACGAAACTGACGCGATCCCACACGTCCTCCGGGGTAACGCGGACGCCACGCGGAATGAGGTTTCGAAACTCGCAAAACTCGCGAACGGCTTCGGTCAGTCCGGTCCGAAGACCGTTGACGTGAGTGCCCCCTTGGGGTGTCGGAATGAGATTCACGTAGCTTTCAGTCAACGGCTCTCCACCATCCGGCAGCCATACCACGGCCCAGTCCACCGCCTCCCGCTCACCCGCCAGTGATCCCACGAATGGCGCCTTCGGCAACCGCTCCTGCTCCAACAGGGCCTCTGACATGTAATCAGCGAGGCCGCCATCGTAACGCCACTGAATCTGCTCGCCGGATCGCTCGTCCACCAGCTCGACGGTGAGGCCCGGGCACAGCACCGCCTTGGCACGCAGTAAATGGGTCAGTTTCGCCAATCCAATCTTGGCCGAATCGAAGTAACCGGCGTCGGGCACGAAGCGAATCCAGGTGCCCGTATTTCTTCGCCCCACCTCGTCCACTACTCTTAGGTCGGAGCATTTCTCCCCGTTAGCGAACGCCATGTGGTACTCGCGCCCGTCGCGACGCACCCGTACTTCCAACTCGCTGGAAAGTGCATTGACGACCGACACGCCCACGCCGTGCAGCCCCCCCGCGAATGCGTAGCTTCGGTGGCTGAATTTTCCACCCGCATGGAGACGTGTGAGGATCAGCTCGACGCCCGGAATGCCTTCTTCCGGATGCACGTCGACCGGCATGCCGCGCCCATTGTCGCGCACGGAAATCGCGCCGTCGGCATGGAGCTCGACCTGAATCAGTGAACAATGGCCTGCCAAGGCCTCGTCGACGCTGTTGTCGACGACCTCCTGAACGAGATGATTCGGCCGAGAGGTGTCGGTGTACATTCCCGGGCGACGGCGGACCGGATCCAGTCCGCTGAGGACCTCGATCGCCGAGGCGTCGTAGAGTTCGGCCATAGATGCGTCAGGAGCAGTTGGGTAACGGTTGAGGGTCATGGGCGCTTCGCCGAACAATAGCACGACCACTGGATGGCGCTCTGCCCGAAATTCGGGTATGCCGGGCTCCGGATATGGGAAAGGACGTGTTCGCTTTCCGCCGGGAAAAATCGGGATGTCATTTGCCTCCCGGCGGCGCGCCCGTCTACCGCGCCGAAGCACCGACCTGGACAGGCTTTCCCCTGCTGGTTTTCCTTCATTCAAAATCATGCAATTGACCCTGATTGCCCCGCCACGCTAACGTAGCGCCCCTTCCCAACGAGCTTCGAGGTCCATACGATTGGGCGAGTCCAAAGAATCGATCGATTTCGAGAAAGCGATGGCCGAGTTGGAAGAGCTCGTGGAACAGCTGGAGCGAGGTGATCTGGGCCTCGAATCGTCATTGAAGGTGTTCGAGAGGGGAATTGGATTGACGAGACGCTGCCAGGCCGCCCTCTCCGACGCGGAGCAGAAAGTCGAACAGCTGCTGCGCGACGGTCACGAAGAGCGTATCGAACCGTTCGAGCCGCCGGAGTGATTGCGCAGATGTCGAAGACGCTCATTGCCGAGTATCGCCGTCGAGCCGAGGCCGCGCTCGAGGCACGGTTGCCGCCCGCCGAGTCCATACCGTCACGGCTTCACGAAGCCATGCGCTATTCGGTAATGGGTGGCGGCAAGCGCATTCGTCCGGTCTTGGTCTATTCGGCGGGTGCCGCGGTTGGCGTTGATGCCGAGCGACTGGACGCCGCCGCCTGTTCCGTGGAACTGATCCATGCCTACTCGCTGGTCCACGATGATCTGCCTGCGATGGACGACGACGACCTGCGCCGCGGGCGTCCGACCTGTCACAAAGCCTACGACGAAGCCATCGCGATTCTCGCGGGCGATGGATTGCAGGCGCTCGCTTTCCAGGTTCTAGCCCGCGACCAGACTCTCCAGGCGACCCCTGCCGTGCAAGTCAAGCTCATCGAGCGGCTCGCGGTTGCCGCCGGCTCGCGGGGCATGGTCGGGGGGCAGGCACTCGACCTGGCAGCAGTCGGATCCGAACTCAGCATCGCCGAGTTGGAACTGATGCACATTCACAAGACGGGCGCGCTGATTCGGACAAGCGTACTCATGGGAGCGCTCTGCGGTGAGGACGTGGATTCCGACGCCCTCGAGAGGCTGGACCATTACGGAAAGTGCATTGGACTGGCGTTTCAGATCCAGGACGACATACTGGACGTCGTGGGCAGCACCGAGACCTTAGGAAAGCGCCCGGGAGCGGACGAGGCCCGCGGAAAGCCCACCTACGTGTCGCACCTAGGCCTCGAAGGAGCCCGCGAGCAGGCTCGCGCACTCCATGAGGACGCAATCGGGAGCCTGGAGAATTTCGGCGCCGGCGCGGATCCGCTGCGCTGGATTTCCACCTACATCGTCGAACGCACCCACTAAAGCGGTGGAACCGTATTTGCCGATGATTGAATCGCCCGGGGCCGGCCGCCCTCCCCACATGTTGTGGACGCGGCAACGCGGCTTATCCGCGCGACCCGACAACCCTACGATTCGGGCGACATCGCCCGCCTGGCACGGCCCATGACCGACGCGACCAGCTTTCCGCTCTTGGAAACAATCGACTCACCGCGCGATCTGCGCGCGATGCCCGAGGGGCAGCTCAAGCAGGTTGCCACAGAGCTACGAGAGTACCTGATTGAATCGGTATCCCAGAGCGGTGGGCACTTCGGTGCGAATTTGGGATCCGTGGAACTCACGGTGGCGCTGCATTACGTCTACGAAACGCCGGACGACTTGTTGGTCTGGGACGTCGGCCATCAGACCTATCCGCACAAAGTCCTGACAGGACGCCGGGACCGTCTGATGACGATTCGCAAACATGGCGGCCTTGCCCCCTTCACGAAGCGCCCAGAGAGCGAGTACGACACGTTTGGAGTCGGCCACTCGAGCACCTCGATCGGAGCCGCGATCGGAATGTCGATGGCGAACAAGCTCCAAGGCCTGGACCGGAAAGTGGTTGCCATCATCGGCGATGGCGCCATGACGGCCGGTATGGCCTACGAAGCCTTGAACCACGGCGGCGGAATAAGGAGTGACGTGCTCGTGGTGTTGAACGACAACGAGATGTCCATTTCCCCGAACGTCGGCGCAATGTCCAGCTACTTGGCAAGATTGCTCTCTGGACGGATGCTTTCCTCGGTCCGCGAGGGCGGGAAGAGAGTCCTGAGCCACGTACCGCCGGTGCTGGAGATTGCGAGACGGGCCGAGGAACACGTGAAAGGAATGGTCATGCCCGGGACCATTTTCGAGGAAATGGGATTCAACTATTTCGGCCCGGTCGATGGGCACGATGTCGACACTCTGGTGAAGACATTGCGAAACCTGAGACATTTGGAAGGACCGCGGCTCCTCCACGTGGTCACCCGCAAGGGCAAGGGCTACAAACCGGCCGAAGAGAAACCCGTGACCTACCACGGCGTCAGCACATTCGATCCAGAAAAGGGCCTGCCCGCATCCAGGCCCGCCTCCAGTCCGACCTACACGCAGGTCTTTGGACGTTGGATCTGCGATATGGCAGAACGTGACAGCCGGTTGGTGGGAATCACCCCTGCCATGCGCGAGGGTTCGGGGCTCGTGGAGTTCGCCGAGCGTTATCCGGAGCGCTACACCGACGTCGCGATCGCGGAACAGCATAGCGTGACGCTCGCGGCAGGCCTTGCATGCCAAGGTATGAAGCCGGTGGTGGCTATCTACTCCACATTTCTGCAGCGAGCCTACGACCAGCTGATCCATGACGTGGCGATACAGAATCTGCCCGTCTTGTTCGCATTGGACCGGGCCGGGCAGGTGGGAGCAGACGGCCCAACGCACGCGGGCAGCTTCGATTTGACGTATTTGCGCTGCCTACCGAACTTGGTCGTCATGGCGCCCGCCGATGAAAACGAGTGCCGACATATGTTGTTCACCGGCTTTCAGCTGAACCAGCCGGCCGCCGTGCGTTATCCACGCGGAAAAGGCCCGGGCGTGGAAGTGGACGCGGACATGGAGAGCATTCCCATTGGGCGTGCACAGATTCGCCGTTCGGGCCGACGAATCGCAATTCTGGGCTTTGGCGCGTTGGTACCCACCTGCGAGGCGGTTGCGGAGGCCATGAACGCAACACTCGTCAACATGCGATTCGTAAAGCCGCTGGACGGCGAAATCGTACGCGAAATGGCCGCCCGGCACGAATTGCTGGTCACCGTAGAGGACAACGCCATTGCGGGCGGCGCCGGGAGCGGCGTCAATGAGTTCTTAGCTGCGGAAGGCATCGAGAGCGCCATTCTGAATTTGGGGATTCCCGACCAATTCGTCGACCATGGCGGCCGCGAAGACCAACTCGCGGAATGCGGACTGGACGAGGTGGGAATTCGCGCGGCGATCGAGCGCCGGCTGGGGAAAGACAAGATTGTCGGCATACGCCGGTAGTGGCGCAGCGGCTGCGGCCTGCCAATACAGTATGCGAGCGGCTTGGTCGGCACCTGGCGCATTCGCGACTCGGCAATCCGCGACGCCCGGTCCGAATTTCGCGGCCAATCAGCCTCTACCGCGAGCGGATTGAATGATTGCTGGTCAGTGCACAGCCGTCGATTTGAACCCATGTCGTCGCGGTGATTTGCTACGACGCTGGCCGGCAGGTTACCATCTCGCGCTCATTTCCGAGTAAATTACTCAAGTATTTACGACCCCAGCTTCGGATTCGGGGTCCGAATGCAGACGACTCTAAGGCACACCACCGCGTGGGGCGGAGGCAGAGACATGACGCAGGCCGTGAAAAGTGACGTGACGTCGATACCCGACGTACAGGGTAGCCTCGACACACGCTGCATTCCGATTAACAAAGTCGGAATCAAGGACATTCGCCACCCGGTCAAGGTGCGTGACCGAAGTGGTGGTGAGCAGCACACGGTTGCAACGTTCAACATGTACGTAAATTTGCCTCACGATTTCAAAGGC
>JBFGYN010000093.1:0-11191 GCA_041587415.1 Candidatus Competibacterales bacterium
CTTCCCTACTTGCAGTGGATCAGCAGCGAACTGCGCGGCAAGCAATCAACCGCCCACGCCTGAAGCCCCGGCGCCCCTGCCGAACCGGTTGAATGCCCCGGTCAACAACAACCAATGCGTGTTCTGGGACGGCGGCAACCTCAGCGTGAAGAACGAGAACAAAACCTACAAACAAGACCTCACCGTGAAAGGACTCAACGGTAGCGGCAATTTCAAGTTTGAATGGAACTACGCCGTCGCGGTGAAGGACGGGGTCAATCCGGTAGATATGAGGGGCGTGGGAGACAACACCACCTGGATTCTCGAAAGTGAGACGCCTGCCTCGGGCGTGCCCATCGCCGTCTCCGGATCGCTCGCGGGTCAGTCCACGCAGCTCATGACGGGCAAGAATGCGCGCTTCAAGACCGCACACGGGCTGGTCGACCAATTTGGCGCTGCACGCCTCGAGAATGCGGGGATCGAGCTTCTCAATGGTAGCGGAGCCACGACTGTCCTTGGCATGGTCGAACTCGGCCTGCCGGGCTTCCCGAACTACAGTGTTCTGCAAAACGAGAACTTCTATTACGCGGAAAACGCTGGCAGCTTCAATCAGCCTCCGGGGCTGCTCGTCCGGGAGGGATGGGTCAACGATATTCAGAATGGGTTTGAGCTCGCGACGGACGGTCAAACCGTTGACAACTTTCCTGGGAACGACAACCAAGGCGGGGACCGGATCGTCTTTGGTGAGGACGACCCGAACAACGGCGTACCCCTATTGCTTGCCGAAATCAACCAGCCAGGCAGCTACAAGGTCAGGCTGTTCGGCACACTCAAAGGCAACCCGGGCGAGATCGACGCCGGCTTCGAGGGTACCGCCGACGTCAAGGTCAACTCCGTATGCGTCGCGCCCTGAGCATTGAATGCCAGGTCTTACAAAGAGCCGAGTTGGCAGTTTGCAGAAGGAATTTCTGCAAGCAGTAATTAGCCTGGACGAAACAGATTGCGGAGCGGTTTCCCAATGGAAATTTGCTCCGCAATCCCCTCGTTAGTATTGTGAATATCGTCCCCCATCGATGGTAATCGGCTCCCGTCGTTCTCGCGCATCTCGCTCCCGCCCCGAAATCTATTCGTGCACGTAGGATGACGCCGTCGGTCAGCGACAACCGCAATAGCAGCAAACAACGGGCACGCGCTATCGAGTAGCCCCTCACTGACGACCGAATTCTCCGGGCGTTTTTTGCGACAAGTGGCGGGCGGCGATAGGACACCGCAAAATATCGACACTGCCTTTACGCCGCGGCTCGGTAAGGTCAATATCGTGCCATGAGCATGCAGAATTCCATTGCCCCGGCCGCCCAACACCGCGGGCCACGCCGTTTCGACTGGTTGCACGTCACGCTCCTGCTGTTGCTGACGATAGTCGTTACCGCGGTTATCGGCATCTGGTTGGCACGCACCTATTTCTTTCCCAGCGAATTCGAGCCAGTGGCACTGAGCGAGCCGGAGCATCGGGCATTGGATGTCAAAATCGACCGTCTGGGGCGAATGGCCACCGGTGCTCCACCGGCAAGGACCGGGTCGCCAACGGATGCGCTGCCCAATGGCCGACTGGAACCCGAAGCCTACAGCGAGGCGCACGCCGTTCGCGAAGTGACATTCAGCGAGCGGGAGCTGAACGCTCTCATCGCCAGTAATCCGGATACCGCGCGGCGTCTCGCCCTCGATCTCTCGGACGATCTCATCAGCGCCAAGCTTCTTCTGCCGGTGGACCCGGATTTCCCGATCTTCGCGGGGAAGATAATCCGAGTGCGGGCCGGGGTGGAATTGGCCTTTGCGCGAGGCCGTCCCATGGTGCGGCTGCGTGGGGTCAGTATCATGGGTGTGCCGCTACCCAATGCCTGGCTGGGCGGTTTGAAGAATATCGACCTGATTCACGAATTCGGCGCCGAGCCCGGCTTCTGGCACTCTTTCGCCGAAGGAATCGACGATCTGCGGGTGGAGGACGGGACGCTTCGCATCATACTGCGGGAGTAGAGGCTACGTTGCCGTAGCCGATTGCCGCAGGCGCCGTTTGTTGAACCGGTTCGTCAACGTCGCATATCCCTGCTGGAATCCGAACGATCGCTATCGAGCACGGGAGTAAAGCCGGCAATGGCTAGGCAGGAGCGAAAGCTGGATCAGGCCGCCCGGGCCGCCTGGCTCTACTACGTGGGCGGTCACACCCAGGACGAGATCGCCGTGCAACTCCGGGTCTCCCGACCCAGCGCTCAGCGTCTCATTGCCCTGGCCCGGGACGAGGGGCTGGTCAAGGTACGCATCGACTACCCGGTGGCCAACTGCATGCGGTTGGCGGGCGAGCTGCGGTGCAGGTACGCCCTAAGTGTCTGCGACGTGGTGCCCGCGCACCGTGATTCCCTCGAGGCCACGACCCGCAACCTGGCCGTTGCCGGCGCTGCCAGATTGGAGAGCTTCGTGGTCCGTGACGAGCCCACGGTGCTCAATCTGGGCACCGGCCGTACCCTGCGGGCTGCCGTCGAGGCCATGACCCCTCTGAATCGTCCCCAGCACCGCTTCGTGTCGGTGGTGGGCAACGTGGCCCGGGATGGCTCCTCGAACCCATTCGATGCGGTAATGGTGCTGGCTGACAAGACAGGCGGACGCCGCTTCTTGCTGCCGGCACCCCTGGTCGCGGACACTGTGGAGGAGCGCGACCAGTACCTGCACCAGCGGGTTTACCGAGTCGTGATGGATCTGGCCAAAAACGCCGACGCCACATTCGTTGGCATCGGCTCGATCGGCCGAGATGCGCAACTGTTTAGGGACGGCTTCATCACGGAATCTGACCTGAACGAGCTCACCGATCAGGAGGCTGTTGGTGAGATCCTTGGCTGGCCGTTGGACAGTGGCGGTGCCGTATTAACGTCCTCGGTGAGCAAGCGCTTGACCAGCCTGCCGTTGCAAGGCGCTCCGGAGCGCCCAATCATCGCCATGGCTGGGGGCGCGGCCAAGGCCCGTGCGATCCGGGCGGCGCTGCAGGGGGGCTGGCTGACCGGCCTGGTCGTCGACGAGGCTGCGGCGCAGGAGGTCTTGGACGGCGACTGAGCCAAATCCGGGTCAGAACTTCGCTATGGGTCCTTCTCGCCCGCGCGCCGTCGGGCTTGACATTTGCTCACCAGGCATTGAATATTTGCTACAGGGTTGAGCATTTGATCAACATTAAATCTCATGGCCATAAGTAAGTCGACTTGATGTTCCTATGCTCTGGTTCTATGGTCTGGGTGGTCCTCAGCGGACAGCAATTTCGCCAAAATGAATATTACGCGAACGAATCGTGCCTTCGACTGTCCGCTGCGTCGCGACTGAATGGGATGGATCGGGCGTGGCGAAACGTCGCGATTCGGCAGAGCCGAGGGAGCATACGGGCCACCCGCCCGTTCCGCCATGGATCGATTGGTCTACTGCACCTTTGATCGTCGATATCACGGTCGACGATCGTTTCCACCATCGAGGAAGACGCATGAAAAAACCATTGAAGCTCACATTGTCGTTGGCGGCGCTGGCGCTGCCCCTGGCAGCGGCGCACGCCGCCACTACCGTGACGATCGGCACCGTTAACAACGGCGACATGATCATCATGCAAGGGCTGTCCAAGCAGTTCGAGGAGCAAAACCCCGACATCACCCTGGACTGGGTGGTTCTGGAAGAGAATGTCCTACGTCAGCGGCTAACCACCGACATCGCCACCGGAAGCGGTCAGTTCGACGTTTCCACCATCGGCACCTATGAGGTGCCGATTTGGGCCGCGCAGGGCTGGCTGACACCGTTGGAAGATTTGCCGGCGGACTACGACGTAGATGACGTATTGGGTTCGATACGCGACGGCCTCTCCTATGATGGCAAGCTATACGCACTGCCATTCTACGCCGAAAGCTCGATGACGTATTACAACACCGAGCTGTTCGAGAAAGCCGGTCTCACGATGCCCGACCAGCCGACCTGGGAGCAGATCAAGGAGTTCGCGGCGAAGATTCATGACGCTGAAAATGGCGTCTACGGTGTCTGCGCGCGCGGCAAACCTGGCTGGGGCGAGAACATGGCATTGGTGTCCACCATGGTCAACACCTTTGGCGGGCGCTGGTTCGACGAGGAGTGGAACCCCGAGATCAATTCGCCGGAGTGGAAAGAGGCCATCGGCCTCTACGTGGACCTACTGCAAAACTACGGACCGCCGGGTGCCAGCTCCAACGGTTTCAACGAGAACCAAGCTCTGTTCTCCAGTGGCAAGTGCGCGGTCTGGGTCGATGCCACTTCGGCCGCAGGCCGGTTGTACAACCCCGACGAGTCCCAGGTCGTGGGCAAGGTGGGCTTCGCCCAGGCCCCGGTTGCGGCTACGCCCAAGGGCAACCATTGGCTGTGGTCCTGGTCGCTGGCGATTCCTGAGTCTTCTGATGCGAAAGATGCCGCCAAGCAGTTCATTACTTGGGCCACCTCCAAGCCGTACATCGAGCTGGTAGGCGAATCCGAGGGCTGGGCCAGCGTGCCGCCCGGGACCCGCAAGTCCACCTACGAAAACCCCAAGTACAACGAGGCCGCGGAGTTTGCGCCTTCCGTGCTCGAAGCCATCCAGACTGCCGATCCCACGGATCCAAGCGCGAAGCCGGTCCCCTATACCGGCGTTCAGTTCGTCGGCATCCCGGAATTCCAGTCCATTGGGACCCAGGTGGGGCAGACTATCGCCAGCGCCGTGGCCGGGCAAGTGAGCGTCGATGAGGCCCTGGAAAGCGCCCAGGCGAACGTTTCGCGGACTATGAAGCAAGCCGGCTACCCCAAGTAAAGTCCACTTCATGCTGACCCGCCCGCTCCCCTCTCGGGAGCGGGCGGCGACCAGTAGCTCTATCCGGGAGGATGACTGCAATGGCAATCCCCACAAGCACCGCGGCCGCACCCGCCGCGCCGGCAAAAAAGACCCGGGTAGTCGACACCCGACCCTACTTATGGCCGTCGGTGATCGTTCTGTTCCTGTGGATGATCGTGCCGCTGGCAATGACATTGTATTTCTCGGTCATCCGCTACAACCTGCTCGATCCCACCGTGACCGGGTTCGTCGGCTTTCAGAACTATGCGTTTCTGCTCGAGGACCCGGCACTTTGGACCTCCATGTGGAATACCCTGGTGCTGGTCGGCTCCATTCTGATCATCACGGTGGTGCTGGGAACGCTGCTGGCGGTGCTCTACAACGCCGAGTTTCCCGGTCGCAACATTGCCCGGATGCTGGTGATCGCGCCCTTCTTCGTGATGCCGACGGTGAGCGCCCTGATCTGGAAAAACATGATGCTGCATCCGGTCAACGGCTTCGTCGCCTGGCTGCAGAGCAGCGTGGGCATGACTCCTACCGACTGGTTCACCCATTACCCGATGACGTCCATTATCCTGATCGTGTCTTGGCAATGGGTGCCATTCGCCTTCCTCATTCTTCTGACCGCCATCCAATCGCTGGACGGCGAGCAACAGGAAGCGGCACGCATTGACGGGGCCGGCCCGGTGTCCATGTTCTTCTACATCGTGCTGCCGCACCTGCAGCGGGCGATTTCGGTCGTGATCATGATCGAAAGCATCTTTCTGCTCGCTATCTTCGCCGAGATCTACGTCACCACCTCGGGCGGTCCGGGGCTGGCAACAACCAACCTGGCCTACCTGATCTACTCCGTGGGTCTACTCCAGTTCGACGTAGGCTACGCCTCGGCCGGCGGTGTTATCGCCGTGATACTGGCCAACATCGTGGCCGTGTTCCTGGTGCGCACCGTCTCGCGCAACCTGCAGCAGGCGTGAGGAGGTCATCGCCATGCAATCCTCGTCCCGAAAGAAAACTTGGCTCACCGTCCTCGGCTGGGTCATCGCAATACTTGTTTTCTTCCCCATTTTCTGGATGGCCATCACCGCCTTCAAGACCGAGGTCGAGGCCATCGCCACGCCGCCGTCGCTGGTGTTCGCTCCGACGCTGGAGAATTTCCGGGAAGTGTTCGATCGCAGCAACTATCTGCAGTTCGCCTGGAACTCGGTTGTCGTGTCGTTCGGCTCTACCCTTCTGGCATTGGCGTTCGCAATTCCGGCGGCCTACGCGATGGCATTTTTTCCCACGAAGCGCACCTCAGGGACGCTGTTGTGGATGCTGTCCACCAAGATGATGCCGCCGGTAGGTGTGTTGATCCCGATCTACCTGCTGTTTCGCAACATGGGCTTGCTGGACACCGTTTCCGGGCTGATGATCATCTACACTCTGATGAACCTGCCGATCGTGGTGTGGATGCTCTACACGTATTTCAAGGACGTCCCCCACGAGATCCTGGAGGCCGGCCGCGTGGACGGTGTCACGCCCTTCCAGGAGCTGTTTCTGCTGCTGATCCCGCTGGCTGTGCCGGGTATCGCCTCCACCGGGCTGTTGTCGGTGATCCTGTCCTGGAACGAGGCATTCTGGAGCCTGAATCTGACCAGCTCACAGGGGGCCCCGCTCACGGCCTTCATCGCCGGATTCTCGGCCCCGCAAGGGCTTTTCTGGGCAAAACTATCCGCCGCGTCACTAATGGCTATCGCTCCGATCCTGATCATCGGCTGGATGAGTCAAAAGCAGCTGGTTTCGGGGCTGACATTCGGCGCCGTGAAATAACGATTCCCCCCAATCTTTGCGAGGAAATGGGCCATGGCTGAAGTGGTTTTGAGAAACATCAAGAAAGCGTTCGGGGACGTCGAGGTCATCAAGGGCGTCGATCTGAATATAGAGGACAAGGAGTTCTGCATCTTCGTCGGTCCTTCGGGATGCGGCAAGTCCACGCTGCTGCGAATGATTGCCGGCCTGGAATCCATCAGCTCCGGCGAGTTGCACATCGCTGGGACGTTGGTCAACGACCTCTCGCCGGCAGACCGGGGCATCTCCATGGTGTTCCAGACTTACGCCCTATATCCCCACATGACGGTGCGGGACAATATGGGCTTCAGCCTCAAGCTGGCCAAGGTGTCCCAGGACGAGATCAACAGCAAGGTCAACGAGGCGGCTCGCATCCTCAAGCTCGAGCCGCTGCTTGACCGAAAGCCCAAGGCCTTGTCCGGCGGCCAGCGGCAGCGGGTCGCGATTGGGCGGGCGATCGTAAGAAACCCCAAGGTCTTCCTGTTCGACGAGCCGCTGTCCAACCTGGATGCAGCCCTGCGGGTGCAGATGCGGATCGAGATCGCGCGCATGCACCACGAGTTCGACGCCACCATGATCTACGTGACCCACGACCAGGTCGAGGCCATGACCATGGCCGACAAGATCGTGGTGCTGCAGGGGGGCGTCATCGAGCAGGTCGGCTCTCCGCTGGAGCTCTACCACCACCCGGTCAACCGTTTCGTTGCCGGGTTCATGGGCTCACCCAACATGAACTTTCTCGAGACCCAGGTGCAAAACATCGAGGCCGAGGCGGTCACCGTAGGCCTACCGGGGGGCAGCGCGGTTAGCGTGCCGGTCAAGGCTGGAACGGTCAAGACAGGTGACAAGGTCACGCTCGGGGTACGACCAGAGCACCTCATCGAGGGTGGCGGTGGCGATGGCGAGATGGGCGGCAAGGTCATGGTGGTCGAGCGTCTCGGCGGCGGTACCCTGCTCTACGCCACGCTCGAGGGAGATCAGACGATCAGCGCCCAGATCGACGGCAACAGCCCGATCCGGGTCGGGGACACCATCAAGCTCGGCGTCGATAAGGATACCTGCCACATCTTCGCTGCCGACGGCCTGGCCCTGGAGCAGATCGAGCGCCATGCCCTGGCCGACGTCGGCCGAGGCCGCCCGGCCGCACTTTAGGGATGACGACTCCATGAATCAAGCCACCAAGCTCGTGGCAGCCGCACTGGGTCAATTGCGGCCCCAGGTGGCGGTGCCCACCTACGACCGCCGGCGGGTCAGCAGCAGCATCGTGCATGTGGGCGTCGGCGGCTTTCACCGCTCCCACCAGGCGGTCTATATCGATGACCTGTGCCAGGACCAGGGCGTCACCGAGTGGGGCTTCTGCGGCGTCGGTCTGCTCCCGCACGACGCCGCCATTCGCGACGCCATGCAATCTCAGGATTGCCTCTACACGGTGGTCGAGCGCAGTGGCGCCGGCGACCAGGCTCGGGTCATCGGTTCCATTGTCGAATTCTTATTCGCGCCCGACGATCCCGAGGCCGTGATCGAGAAAATGGCTTCCGCCGACACCCGGATCGTCTCGCTCACCATCACCGAGGGCGGCTATTTCATCGATCAGGGGACGGGACAGTTCCAGGAAGATCATCCCACGATCGTCAACGATTTGGCCCATCCCGATCGACCGAAGAGCGCCTTCGGCTACATGCTGGAAGCGCTGCATCGCCGCCGTCAACTGGGCATGCAACCGTTTACCGTTCTGTCTTGCGACAACGTGCAGGGCAACGGCGATGTGACTCGCAAAGTGATGCTGCGGTTCGCCGAACTGCGCGACCCGTCACTGAAGGACTGGCTATCCGAGCATGGAGCGTTTCCCAACTGCATGGTGGATCGCATCACACCGGCGACCACGGACGCCGATCGCGCCCTGGTCAGGGATGATTTTGGCATCGAGGACGCGTGGCCGGTGGTCACCGAGCCGTTCCGGCAGTGGGTCATCGAAGACCGTTTCTGCAACGGCCGCCCGGACTTCGAAAAGGTCGGTGTGCAGATGACGCCGGACGTGCACCCCTACGAAACCATGAAGATCCGCCTGCTCAACGCCAGCCACTCGGCGATGGGCTATCTCGGCTACCTGGCGGGCTATTCCTACATCTACGAGATCATGGCCGATTCCCAGTTCCAGAAGTACATTTTGGATCTGATGAACGAGGAGGTGACGCCGATACTGGAGCCCGTTCCCGGCGTCGATCTCACAGCATACAAGGAGACCCTGATCGAGCGCTTCGCCAACCCGACCATCAAGGACCAGGCAACCCGCATCTGCCTGGACGGGTCCGCCAAGCTCCCGAAGTTCATCCTGCCCACGATCCGCGAGCAACTCGCCCGCGGCGGATCGGTGCGACGGCTCAGCCTGGCGGTGGCGAGCTGGTGCCGCTTCCTGGCGGGCACCGACGAGCAGGGAAAACCCATCGAGATCAAAGACCCCATGGCCGACGAGCTGCATCAAGCCGCCAAGGCGGCCGGCAAGGACCCGCAACCGTTCCTGGGACTGCGCGAGATCTTCGGCGATGACCTGCCAAACTCGGCAGAATTCGTCGAGCAGGTCGGCGAAGCACTACGGAGTCTGTACGACGAAGGGGCCAGGGCGACCCTGGCCAAGTACATCTGAGCACCATAGAGAGAGACAGCGACCATGACCATCGTCGTCGGCATATTCGACAACCCGAAAAATCTGGACGAGACCATTCTGAACCTGGCCGATCAAGGCTTCGAGGACACCGTTCTGGACCAATCCATCGTCGCCCAGGAGATGGGGGTCTCCCGACTCGGCGCGGAGCACAAGGACGCGCTGCTGGCATCGTTCAAAAAGCATTTGCTCAAGGACTATCACGTGCCCGCGGAGGTCACGAAAGGCTACGCCGCCTCGTTTTTTCACGACGGAAAGTTTGTGGTGGTCAAGACCGACGGGAAAGGCGCTGGGCAGGCCATGGAGATCATGCGCCGCGGAGGTGCTTCGCGGGTCAATCGGCACGATTGACGAGACGAGATTGCTGAAGCCTTAAGCCTTCGCCAGGGCACCGTTTCTCTCAGCTACGCCTCCTGATGGGAGGTGTGAACACGGGGGAGTAAGCCAATGAGTCACGGCAAGCTCAGAGACAAAATCGCAATCGTTACAGGCGGCGCCCAGGGAATCGGTCGGGCGCTTTGTGAACGCTATGTCGCCGAAGGCGCCAAGGTGGCCATTGCCGATATCAATCTGGCCGCGGCTCAGGCAACCGCCGACGCGCTGGGCGAGTCCGCGTTCGCGGTGGCGCTCGACGTGGGCAAGCAGGATTCCATCGACGCGATGGTGAAAGCGGTGGTCGAGCGGGCCGGCGGCATCGACATCCTGGTCAACAACGCTGCGGTGTTCGAAATGGAGCCCTTCCTGGAGATCAGCCCCAGGAGCTTCGACAAGCTATTCGCCGTCAACGTCAAGGGCCTGTTGTTCACGCTGCAGGCAGTGGCGCAGCAAATGGTCAAACAGGGCCGCGGCGGCAAGATCATCAACTTTTCCTCCCAGGCCGGGCGCCGCGGCGAGCCGCTCGCGGCCGTCTACTGCGCCAGCAAGGCAGCGGTGATCAGCATCACCCAATCGGCGGGGCTGGCCCTGATCAAGGACAAGATCAACGTCAACGGCATCTCTCCCGGCGTGGTCGATACCCCGATGTGGGATGAGGTGGACGCCCTGTTCGCCAAGTACGAAAACCGCCCGCTCGGCGAAAAGAAGCGCTTGGTCGGCGCGGGCGTGCCCTACGGCCGTATGGGGCTGCCGGCGGATCACGCCGGTGCCGCGGTGTTTTTGGCCTCCAGCGACAGCGACTATGTCGTCGCCCAGACGTTGAACGTCGACGGCGGCCAGTGGATGAGCTGAGCCATGACCGACATACTGGCCATCGGCGAATTGCTCGCCGAGATCATGGCCGAGCGCATCGGACAGACCTTTAGCGAACCGGGTGTCTTCCTGGGGCCCTATCCGAGCGGCGCGCCGGCAATCTTCGCCGACCAGGCTGCAAAGACTGGTGCCTCAGTCGCCTTCATCGGCTGTATGGGCAAAGATGGCTTTGGTGACCTGATCATAGACCGCCTGCGCCAGGACGGCGTGGATGTGACCGGCATCGCCCGTACCGACAAACTGCCCACGGGCACCGCTTTTGTGACCTATAAGGAAGACGGCAGCCGCGAGTTCATCTTTAACATCGGCAATAGCGCCGCGGCGCTGATCGATGCGGACTCCGTCGATCCGTTGCTCGCCAGCGGGTGCCACTATTTTCACGTCATGGGTTCGTCGCTGGGCAGTGCGGGCTCCATCGCCGCGGTCAAGCGGGCGCTCAATCTGGTCAAGCAAAGTGGCGGCAAGGTCTCGTTCGATCCCAACATCCGCCCCGAGATACTGGCTTCAACCGTCATCCGGGAAGCCATTGACCTTATCCTGGAGGCGTGCGACATCCTCCTGCCCAGCGAAGCCGATCTGCGGTACTTCTGTGGTGACGTAGTTGAAAGCGAGGCGGTGGC